>NZ_SMKS01000033.1:0-67839 GCF_004348435.1 Saccharopolyspora terrae
CACCCGCCCGTCGCCGACGCCGACCACCACGACCGAGCCCGACCCGCCGGAGCCCACCGCCACGCACGGCCCCAGCTCGACCCAGACGTCGAACTGATGTCGCTGGCAGTGCACGCGTGCCGGTCGTTGTGCTCGTGGCACCGGACTCCCGCGCAGCTCGACGGACTTCCCCTGCTGGCCTGCCGGGGCTGCGGTTCGCAGTGGATCCGCAGCGAGGCGTGGACGCCGATCGACCACACCGGCCGCATCCCCGACGACGTGCGCGCGGAACTCCGGCAGCGCTGAGTCAGCTCGGGTCGCCCTCCACGACGAGATCCGCGCGGTCGCGGGTGCCCGCGACGAGGGCGGCGTTGCGCTCATCGCTGCGGCGGACCCACTCGGCCGCGGCCTCCGGCGACCGGCCGTAGCGGACGTGGCGGTCGATCAGCCGCTGCACGCGCAACTCGTCGTCGGGCGCGAGGAACCAGCACTCGTCGAGCAGCCCGCGCACCTGCGACCAGGGCGGGGTGTCCAGCAGCAGGTAGTTGCCCTCGGTGATCACCAGCGGGACGTCGGGCTCCACGACGATCTCGGCGGCGAAGGACTCCTCGATCTCGCGGTGGAACCGGGGCGCGTACACGGCCTCCGAACCTTCTCGGATCCGCCGCAGCAGCGCGACGTACCCGGCGGCGTCGAAGGTGTCGGGGGCTCCCTTGCGGTCGGCCCGGCCCAGACGCCGCAGCTGCTCGTCGGCCAGGTGGAACCCGTCCATCGGCACCAGCACGGCGGAGTCGGCGACCTCGCTGAGCACCCGCTCGGCCACGGTGCCCTTGCCCGCTCCGGGCGCTCCGGCGATCCCCAGGATCGCGCGCGTCCCGCTCTCCGCGAGGCGCTTCGCCCGCGAGATCAACTCCGAATACACGACCCCACCCTAAGTCCGCCGCCCCGCACCCCGGTCTTCGATCCCACGGCACTGGGCGGTTGTGCTCCGACTTGACCCGACATCGACCATGGATGGTTCGGGCCAGAACCGCCCACTGCCAACGCCGTCCACCCCGGGGTAACCGGATTTCAGTGGAAATCGGGGTATGGACTTCCACTGAAATCGTGGGCCGCGGAGTCGTCCCAGACCTCGGCGAGGAGTTCCCGGACGTACTCGGCGAGGCGGCCGTTGTCGGCCGGTGCGATGGTGCTCCAGGCCCGGCCGTCGCCGCTGCTGCGCACCACGTGGAGGTAGCGGCCGCGATCGGTGTCGTGGAAGGCCACCACGCGACCAGCTCGGGCGGGCTTGCTGCGGCCCGCGCTGCTCTCGGCCCCGAACTGGCCGCGGATCCCCATGTTGTTGGCCATGTTCGCGACGTCCGCCGCGTCGTCGTGAGCGACGCCGAGGATGCGCAGCTCATCGGTGAAGACCAGCGGGTTCCCCGCTCCGGCGACGTCCGAGGCCTTGCGCAGGGCGCCGTTGGGCAGGCTGACGGCGCGCCCGGGACCCGGCGGCACGTCACCGGCGACCGACACGGCGGCCTCGGCCAGCGAACCGCCCCGGATCGGAGTCATCTCGACCACGTCGCCGTCCACCACCGTGAGCAGCCCTTCACCGCCGTTCGCGCAGGCCAGCGCGCGGATCGGGCGATCGGCCCAGATGCGGACGTCGATGCTGCGCTGCGGCCGGTCCAGCAGTCCGAGCAGGTCGGCGAACTCCACCTCGACCCGGTCGCGCCTGGTCTCGGCGAGTCGCTTGTGCCGCAACGACTCCCACGCCTGCGCGACGAGTTCCGCGCGCTCGGTGTAGGTGGAACCCGGGCTCGGCACGTCGAGGATGATGTGCCGCCGCTCGTCGAACCCGGCCGACTCGCAGACGACGTCGAACTCCAGCGCGGACAGGTAGATCGGGTCGGCTTCGGCTCCGGGGCGCAACGTCAGTCCTGCTTCTCCGGCTCGGCGTCGTCGTCTTCGTCTTCGCTCTCGGTGGCCGCCGGCTCGACGTGGCCCAGGACCGCGGGAGCGACCAGCCGGTCGTCGTCGAACGGGGTTTCCTCGGCGGTGTACTTGTTCTCGTGCTCGGAGTCCTCGCCCGGCTTCTCGCCGCGCGTGGCCGCAGGCGACATCATCGATCCCGGCGCGGGTCGGCTGCCCGGGGTGCTTCCCGCGGCCTTGCCCGCCACCGTGTCGCCCGGGCCTCCGCCGATGGTCCCGCCCCGCGTCGTGGGCGTCTTCGACTCGCCCGCGCCGGGCACGACCTTGGGACCGGACGCGGTCGCCGGGAGCCGGCCGCCGAGGGCCTTGCTCGCCGCGTACGCGCCGATCCCGGCCACCGCCGCGCCACCGGCGGCGATGCCGAGGACCGTTCCCGTGCTGACTCCGCCGTCGTCGGCCCCGGCCTGCGGGTCCGGATCGGCGTCGAACTCGGCGGCGTGCTCGTCCTCGCCCTGGCCGGGACGTTCCTCGTCTCCGGGGCGTTCCTGGTCTCCGGGACGCCTCCCCGCGGGCGGCTGCCCGGCCGACGGCTGCTCGACGGGCGTCCTCGGCGCACCCGTCCGGTCACCCCCGACCTGACCTCCGGCGACCGTGCCACCGGCGATCGCACCGCCGACGACCGCGCCACCCGCGAGGTCCCCCTGGGAGCCACCCGTGGCGGTCCCGAACGATCCGATCCCGGACGAAGGCGTGGCCCCGGACGACGACGCGGGCGCCACCGCAGCGGCCGGCATCGTCGGCAGCGGCTGGTAGGCCTGGGCCTGCTCGACCGAGGTGTCGCGGTAGTTCGACAGCGCCGCCTGCGCGGCCTGCTTCTCCGCCTCGATCTTCTTGGCTTCCTCGTCGTAGTCGCTCTCGTAGCCGAACCCACCGCCGGCCCACTCGAAGACGTTCTCCGACTGCTTGTGCCGCAGCTCCTCGGCGTTGGGCAGCCGGTGCCGCGCCGACTCGTACCCGCCGGCCTGCGCGTCGACGCTGCTCGCGGACACCGCGAGCGGGTCGGGGGCGTTGCCGAGGGCCACGCTCTGCTGCCGGGTCGCCTCGGCGGCGAGACTGCCCGCGCTGCCCTCCCACTCGACGTGCAGCTTGCCGAGCTCGCGGCGCAGCGTGTCGTCGAGGTCGACCACGACCTGCACGCACTTGTCCAACGCTCGAACAGCTCCCTGCATCGCCTGGGTGCCCTGGCCCTGCTTGATCTGAGCGATCCACTCCTGGAGCTCGGGGATGTCCATTCCCTTGAAGCGGATGTCGCGGATCGGGTCGATGTAGGTCACGCCAGCCCCCTAGCTCTGAGCCTGCAACGTGCTGACGGCGGAATGCGCCGCCGTCTGGGCCTTCTCGCACATCTGGTCGGCGTTCATGGCACCGGGCGTCTGCAACTGCATGTTGACCCAGACCGTCTGGCCTTGCGCCGCGTCGATGAACGCGTCGCAACCGAGGCTCTCGCCGCCGTTGATCTGGCTCTGCACGGTGCCGAAACCGTTGAGCTCGTAGACCTGCCGCGTTCCCGGGCTGGAGTTGATCTTCTGGAGGAACATGTCGATCGCCTCGGGGATGATCCGCACGCCGATGGCGAACCGCGCGGCACCGGTATCGCCGAGGTAGCCGCACCCGTTGTAGTTGCTGCCGTCCTTGGGCAACGGCTCACCGGGACCCAACTGCATAGATCTCGCCTGCTCGGCACTCATCCAAGTGCACACGTCGGCATCTTGCTTGCCCTCGACGGGCAGATCCTCCGGACGCTGCGGCAGGTTCATCGATTCGGGCTTCGGGGCGGGCGGCGCCGGGTCGGGACCGTTCACCGTGCAACCGGCCAACGCGATCACAGCTGCAGCGGGGATCACCGCTGCGAACCGGCTACCGAAACGCACTGGGATTCCTCTCACTGCGGTCCCCGCTTCGACTGGAACGAAGCGCTGATCTCTTCATCGGTGTAGCCGTACTGCTTGGCGGCTTCGCCCAACTGCTCCCCGAGCGCGATCACGTTGTCCACGTACTGCTGCAAGCGGCGGAAGTGCGAGTCGGGATTTCCCAGCAGGTTCGCGGTCCAGACAGCTGCGGCGCGCTGGGAAATCTCGTCGCGAGCCGGCGGGCTGACGGCCAGGCTCGGAGCGAGGTCGTTGAGCCGCTCGCTCGCGTCCTCGGCCGCGGCCAGGATGGTCCTGCGGACCGCGAGGACGTTGTCCTTGTTGACCGTGATGGTCTGCCCGGCAACACCGGCATCCGGCGCGGGAGGCGGTGGTGGTGTCGTCATCGCGGAAACCCCCAGGTCGCGGCGGCATTTGATCACCCGGTCGGAACCGACAGTAGCAGCGCTCCAACCCGGCCAGCACCCACTTCCCGGAACTTCCCACCCCTATTCGCGAGCACGCATGGGAAGGCTTAGAGCTCCAGCCGGTACCCCATTCCCGGTTCCGTCAGCAGGTGTCGGGGGCGGCTCGGGTCGAGTTCCAGCTTGCGGCGGAGCTGGGCGAGGTAAACGCGCAGGTAGTGGGTCTCGTTGGCGTACTGCGGACCCCAGACCTCGTGCAGCAGCTGCTTCTGCGCCACGAGGCGTCCCTGGTTGCGCGCCAGCAGTTCCAGCATTCCCCACTCGGTGGGCGTGAGGTGGATCTCGACTCCGTCGCGCAGGACCTTCTTCGCGGAGAGGTCGACGGTGAAGGTCGCCGTCTCGACCACCGGCTGGTCGCCCGAGCCGCTGGTGCTGGCCCGGCGGACGGCGGCGCGCAGCCGCGCCAGGAGTTCGTCCATGCCGAAGGGTTTGGTGACGTAGTCGTCGGCTCCGGCGTCGAGGGCGTGGACCTTGTCGGCGGAGTCGGTGCGGGCCGACAGCACGATGATGGGAACCGTCGTCCACCCGCGCAGCCCGGCGATCACCTCGGTGCCGTCCAGGTCCGGCAACCCGAGGTCCAGCACGACGGCGTCGGGCTTGCCGTCGCCGGCCGCGCGCAGCGCCGACCTCCCGTCGACGGCGGTGAGCACCTGGTACCCGCGCGCGGCCAGGTTGATGCGCAGGGCGCGCAGCAGCTGCGGTTCGTCGTCGACCACCAGGACCTTGGTCATCTACTCCCCCTGTCGGTCCGCCGCGGGCAGCGAGACCACGATCGTCAGCCCGCCACCAGGAGTGTCCTCCGCGCGGATGGTTCCCCTCATCGCGTCCACGAAACCCTGCGCCACGCTCAGCCCGAGGCCGACACCACCCGGTCCCGCGTCACCCCGCTCGCCGTGCTCGCCGAGGCGCTCGAAGGGGGCGAACGCGTCGTCGTCGGCACCGGCGGGAAGCCCTGGCCCGTGGTCGACGACGCGCAGCTCGACCCGGGAGGCGTGGGCGCTGGCGCCGACCCGGATGCGGCCCTCATCAGGCCGGCCGTACTTGAGCGCGTTCTGCACGACGTTGGCCACGACCCGCTCCAGCAGCCCGGGATCGGCCAGCACGCGCGGCAGCCGCTCGGAGATGTCGAGGTCGATGTGGTGCCACCCGTCCAGGCCGGCCAGCGCGCGGGCGACGACCTCGTCGTAGCCGACGGGGTGCAGCCGCGGTGTCACGGCACCGGTGGCCAGGCGCGAGGAGTCCAGCAGGTTGTCGACGAGCCGGGTGAGCCGGTCGGCGGATTCCTCCACTCCCGCCAGGAGTTCCGCGGTGTCGTCCGGGGACAGCTGGAGGTCGGGGGCGCGCAGGCTGCTCACCGACGCCTTGATGGACGCCAGCGGGGTGCGCAGGTCGTGGCCCACGGCCGACAGCAGGGCGGTGCGCAGCTGCGTGGCATCGGCGCGGCGTTGCGCCTCCCTGGCGCCGTCGGCCATCCGCTGCTGCCGCAGCGCCAGCAACGCCTGCCCGGCCGCGCCTTCCAGGACGACGCGGTCGGCGGCGGGAAGGGGACGTTTGCCCGCGCGGCGCAGTGACAGGTGGGCGTCCTTGGTCACCTCGATGTCCACATCGGACTCATCGGGCCGTCGGCACGGATCGCCCCCGGTGCTCGCGGCGACCCGCCAGGAGTCGTCGACGCGCTCCAGCAGGGCCACCGACGTGAGGCCGAAGTTCTCGGCGACCTTCTCCAGCAGCCGGGCCAGGGGCGCGGGATGGGTCAGCACGGTGCGGGCGTAGGAGGTGAGCAAGGCCGCCTCCGTGCCGGCGCGGGCCGCCTGCTCGGCGAGCCGGGCCGCCCGGTCGACGGTGAAGGCCACCAGCACCCCGACCAGCATCATCCCGACCAGCGTGACCACGTTCTCCGGATCGGTGACCATCAGCGAGTAGCGCGGTTCGGTGAGGAAGAAGTTCAGCAGCCCACCCGCCAGCAGCGCGGCCGCGATGGAAGGGGCCATTCCTCCCACCAGCGCGACCACGATCGTGGCCAGGAAGTAGCCGACGACGTCGGTGGACACCGCGACGTCCACCCACGTCGTGGCGAGCAGCGTGACCAGCGCGGGCAGCACCACCGCGAGCACCCAGCCCCACGCCTGGCGGGTCGCCGACAGCGGGTTGCGGGCCAGGTTCTTCCGCAGCCGCCTGGTGCCCGCTTCGTCGTGGGTGACCATGTGCACGTCGATCGGCCCGGACTTCTGCACCGTGGTCGAGCCGATCCCCTCGTCGAACACCCGCGCCCAGCGCGATCGGCGAGACGTTCCCAGCACGAGCTGGGTGGCGTCGGCGGCGCGGGCGAACTCCAGCAGCGCTTCCGGGACGTCGTCGCCGACGACGGTGTGGAAGCTGGCGCCCACGGCGTCGGCGACCTTGCGGGCCTTGCCCAGCGCGCGAGGGGACGTCCCGGACAGCCCGTCGCCGCGCAGGACGTGCACGACCTGCAGCTCGGCACCGGCGCGGGCGGCGATCCGGCGGGCCCGGCGGATCAGCGTCTCGCTCTCCGGCCCGCCGGTCACCGCGACCACGACCCGTTCCCGCGTCTCCCAGGTGGCGGTGATCTGCTCCTCCGCCCGGTACCGGCGCAGCGCGACGTCCACCTGGTCTGCCAGCCACAGCAGGGCCAGTTCGCGCAGCGCGGTCAGGTTCCCGGTGCGGAAGTAGTTGCCCAGGGCCGCGTCGACCCGCTCGGCCGGGTAGACGTTGCCGTGAGCCATGCGGCGGCGCAGCGCCTGCGGGGTGATGTCGACCAGCTCGATCTGCCCCGCCCTGCGGACCACCTCGTCGGGGACGGTTTCCTGCTGGCGGACTCCGGTGATGGTCTCCACGACGTCGTTGAGGCTGTCCAGGTGCTGGACGTTGACGGTGGAGAGCACGGTGATGCCGGCGTCGAGGAGCTCCTCGACGTCCTGCCAGCGCTTCTCGTTGCGGCTGCCGGGGACGTTGGTGTGGGCGAGCTCGTCGACGACGGCGACCTCCGGCCGGCGGGCGAGCATCCCGTCCACGTCGAACTCGGTCAGCGCCACCCCACGATGCGACCTCTCCGCCCTCGGCAGCACCTCCAGGCCGTCGAGAAGCGCCGCGGTCTTGGCGCGACCGTGGTCCTCGATGAACCCCGCGACCACGTCGGTGCCGCGCCCGGCCCTGCGATGCGCCTCGTTGAGCATCGCGTAGGTCTTGCCGACCCCCGGCGCCGCCCCGAGGTATATCCGCAGCTCACCGCGCTTTCGCCCCTGTTCCACGACGTCCAGTCTCCTACTGCCCGCTGCTATTAGCGCCGAACATCATCCGGTGTCATCGCTCGCGCCCCAGCCGAGGCGCCTCCAGTCTCGGCTGAGCGACAGGGCCGCGCGACACGTTCGTTCCCCTCGTCACCGCGCGGCCCGGTGCACGGCAACGTTGAGGGTCGTGACGTTGACGGCCCTCGGTGACACGAGGCCGCCTTCCTCGCAGTCGGCGATGAGGCGGTGGACCTCTGCGAGGGGCAGTCCCGTCACCCTCGCCACCCGGGACGCCTGGAGCTCGGCGTAGGCGGGGCTGATGTGCGGGTCGACCCCGCTCGCCGAGGCGGTGACCGCGTCGGCCGGGACCACTTCGGGGGCGACTACCTCCCGGGCGGCGATGGCGGTGCGGCGCTCCTGGACCGCGGCGAGGAGATCGCCGTTGAAGCCACCGAGGTTCGAGCCGCCCGACGTGGCCGGGTCGCCGGGACCGAGGGAACCTTCCGCCGACGCCGAGGGCCGGGTGTGGAAGTAGGGATCCCTCGCCGGGTCTTCGGGCACGGGGTCGATTCCGATCAGCGAGGAGCCGATCACGCGGCCGTCGGCCACGATCTGCGAGCCCTCCGCGTGGGCCAGAAGTCCCGGAAGCCGGCTGACTCCCCAGATCGCCATCGGATAGCCGATGCCGAGCAGGACCGTGGCCACCAGCAGCAGCCGAAGTCCCGCCGCGCACTGACGCAGCAACGCGCTCACTCCCCTCACCCGATTCCGGGCACGAATCGGATCACCAGGTCGATCAGCCAGATCCCGGCGAACGGCGTCACCACGCCGCCGAGGCCGTAGACCAGCAGGTTCCGCCGCAGCAGGACGGCCGCGGTGGACGGCCGGTAGCGGACACCGCGCAGCGCCAGCGGGATCAGCGCGACGATGATCAGCGCGTTGAACACCACCGCCGACAGCACCGCCGAGTTCGGGGTCGACAGGCCCATCACGTTCAGCGCGCCCAGCTGCGGGTGGATGCCCACGAACAGCGCGGGCAGGATCGCGAAGTACTTGGCCAGGTCGTTGGCGATGCTGAAGGTCGTCAACGCGCCGCGGGTGATCAGCAGCTGCTTGCCGATCTCGACGATCTCGATCAGCTTGGTCGGATCCGAGTCGAGATCGACCATGTTGCCGGCTTCCTTGGCAGCGCTGGTGCCGGTGTTCATCGCGACCCCGACGTCGGCCTGGGCGAGCGCGGGGGCGTCGTTGGTGCCGTCACCGGTCATGGCCACCATCCGCCCACCGGCCTGCTCCCGCTTGATCAAGGCCATCTTGTCCTCGGGCTTGGCCTCGGCGAGGTAGTCGTCCACGCCGGCTTCGGCGGCGATGGCGCGGGCGGTGAGCTCGTTGTCGCCGGTGATCATCACCGTGCGGATGCCCATCGCGCGCAGTTCGGCGAAGCGCTCCCGCATCCCGGGTTTGACGACATCGGACAGTCGGATGACGCCCATCACGCGGTGGTTCTCGGCGATGACCAGCGGCGTCGCACCGGACGCGGCGATCTCGTCGGCGCATCGCACGACCTGCTCGGGAAGTTCCCCCACCTGGTCGCGGAGTGCGCTGAGAGCTCCCTTGCGGATGCTGCGGCCGTCGAGGTCGATGCCGCTCATCCGGGTCTGCGCGGTGAAGGGAACCTTCCTCGCACCCACCTCCGCGCCAACGGCTCCCTCGGGCAGGCCGAACTCCTGCGCGCAGAAGGCCACGACGCTGGTGCCTTCCGGCGTGGGGTCGGCGAGGCTCGACAGGCGGGCGACCTCCGCGAGCTCGTCCGGGCCGACGCCGTCGACGGGGACGAGTTCGGTGCACCTGCGGTTGCCGAAGGTGATGGTCCCGGTCTTGTCCAGCAGCAGCGTGTCCACGTCGCCTGCGGCCTCGACCGCGCGGCCGGACTTGGCGAGGACGTTGCGCTGCACGAGCCGGTCCATCCCCGCGATGCCGATCGCCGAGAGCAGCGCTCCGATCGTGGTCGGGATCAGGCACACCAGCAGCGCGGTCAAAGTCGTGACCTCGATCAGCGAACCGGAGTAGGCCGCCATCGGCTGCAGGGCGACCACGGCGAGCAGGAAGATGATCGTCAGCGTGGACAGCAGGATGGTCAGCGCGATCTCGTTGGGCGTCTTCTGCCGTTGCGCGCCTTCGACGAGAGCGATCATGCGGTCCACGAAGGTCTCGCCCGGTGCGGCGGTGATCCGCACGACGATGCGGTCGGAGAGCACGGTGGTTCCCGCCGTCACCGCGGAGCGGTCACCGCCGAATTCCCGGATGACGGGCGCGGATTCACCGGTGATGGCCGATTCGTCGACGGTCGCGATGCCCTCGACCACGTCGCCGTCGCCGGGGATGGTCTCGCCCGCCTCGACCACGACCTCGTCGCCGATCGTCAGCGCGGTGCCGGGAACCTTCCGCTCACCGCCGTCGACGAGCTTGCGGGCGACGGCTTCGGTCCTGGTGCGCCGCAGCGACTCCGCCTGCGCGCGGCCCCGTCCTTCGGCGACCGCTTCGGCGAGGTTCGCGAACAGCACGGTGAACCACAGCCACGCCGCGACCGCGATCGTGAAGGCGCTCGGGGAGAACGCGGCGAGGACGGTGGTCAGCGCGGATCCGGCCCACACCACGAACATCACCGGATTGCGCAGCTGGTGTCGCGGGTGAAGCTTGCGCAGCGCTTCGGGAACCGAGCTCAGCAGCCGGCGTGGTCGGAAGGTTCCCGCGGCGGTTCGCCGGTGCTCGGCGGGCGTGTCGAGCGCGGGTTCGAGGGTGGTGGTCATGCCAGGGCCTCCGCGATCGGGCCTAGTGCGAGTGCGGGCAGGAAGGTCAGCGCTGCGACGAGCACGACCGTGCCGCCGAGCAGACCGGCGAACAGCGGCCCGGTGGTCGGCAACGTCCCTGCGGTGGCGGGGACGCGTTGCTGCTGCGCGACCGAGCCGGCGAGCATCAGCACGGCCAGGATCGGCACGAACCGTCCCACCAGCATCACCACGCCCAGCGCGGTCTGGAGGAAGGGGCTGGTCGCGGTGAGCCCGGCGAAGGCGCTGCCGTTGTTGTTGCCCGCGGAGGCGAAGGCGTAGATGACTTCGGAGAGCCCGTGCGCGCCGGTGTTGCTCAGCGCGTCCCGGGTGGCGGGAAGCGCCATCGCGAGCCCGGTGCCCAGCAGGACCGCGGTCGGCATCGCCAGCACTGACAGGGCGGCGGCCGTCACCTCGCGACGGCCCAGCTTCTTGCCGAGGTACTCCGGGGTGCGCCCGACCATGAGCCCTGCGAGGAACACGGCGATCACGGCCAGCACGAGGATTCCGTAGAGCCCGGCGCCGACTCCGCCGGGAGCGACCTCGCCGATGAGCATGTTGAGCAGAACGGTCCCGCCGCCGAGGCCGGTGAAGCTGTCGTGCATCGCGTTGACCGCGCCGGTGGAGGTGCCGGTGGTGCTCACCGCCCACAGCACGGAGGCGTCGATGCCGAACCGGGCCTCCTTGCCCTCCAACGCGGCTCCGGCCGCCAGGGCCGCCGGGCCGTTCGGGTGCGTTTCGGCCCACCACGTCACGGCCAGCATCGCCGCCCACAGGGTCGCCATCACCGACACCAGGACGTGGCCCTGCCGGCGGTCGCCGACCATGGTGCCGAAGGTGCGGGTCAGCGAGACCGGGATGACCAGCAGCAGGAAGATCTCCAGCAGGTTCGAGACGCCGCCGGGGTTGGACAGCGGGTGCGCGGAGTTGGCGTTGAGCACGCCGCCGCCATTGGTGCCGAGTTCCTTGATGACCTCCTGGCTCGCGATCGGGGCGGTGGCGATGGTGCGCGCCTGCCCGTCGAGGCCGGTCACCTCGATGCCGGGCGCGAAGCTCATCGCCGCACCCAGCGCGACCAGCACGATCGCGGCCACGACCGAGATCGGCAGCAGGATCCGGGTGCAGCCGCGGGTGATGTCGACCCACACGTTGCCGATCCGGCCGGTGCCGTCGCCCGCGAAGCCGCGCACGAGGGCGACGGCGACGGCCATCCCCACCGCCGCGGAGACGAAGTTCTGCACGGTCAGCCCGGCCATCTGGACGCCGTGTCCGAGGACTTCTTCGGGCACGTAGGACTGCCAGTTGGTATTGGTGGCGAAGCTGACGGCGGTGTTGAACGCCATCGACGGCGGCACGGAGCCGCGCCCGAGGCTCAGCGGCAGCAGCGGTTGCAGCCGCTGCACCGCGTAGAGCAGCGCGATCGAGACCAGCGAGAACGCGAGCACACCCGTCGCGTAGCTGGTCCAGCGCTGCCGGGTCGAGGAGTTCACGCCGACCAACCGGTAGACGAACTTCTCGACGCGCCAGTCGGTTTCGGCGGTGTAGACGCGCGCCATGTAGTCCCCGAAGGGCTTGTGGACGACCGCGAGCACGGCCACCAGCAGGCCTGCTTGGAGCAGTCCCATCAGAACCTCTCCGGCCGGACCAGCGCGACGAACAGGTATCCGATGAGCAGCAGCGCCAGCACACCGCCGGCGACGTTGGCGACCAGCGCGCTCATAACCGCTCCACACCGCGCAGCATCAGCGCCAGCACCAGGAATCCGCCGACCAACAACGCCGCGTAGGCGAGATCGACCACGACCGGTCAACTCCTTCTCGAGCTCTCTTCGACGACCGTGGTCCAGCCAAGCCCCGCACCGGATGCGCGGTCGAGTCCCATGACGAGTCCTTGACGCGGCGGAGGGCGGCCTTGATGCGTTCTTGACGGGGCCGCTTTCCTCCCGTTTTCAGCAGGTCTGCGCGTTTTGCGGGTGGGTGACTTCACTCCGCTAGTTGGTTTCATCGATGCAACGATCTCGTTACTGTCGCTAACAAGTCGGTGCGTTGAAACCTCGCCGTGAAACGCCCGAAACCGGCACGGAACAAACAAGATTGGGGATAAATCCGGAAATGTGCGGAATCTCCGGCTGGATCGACTTCCAGCGCAACCTGACCGAGCACCGCTCCACAGTCGACGCCATGTGCGACACCATGACCTGTCGCGGCCCGGACGCCGGTGACACGTGGGTCAGCAGGCACGCCGCACTCGGACACCGGCGGCTGGCCATCATCGACCTGCCCGGAGGCGCGCAGCCGATGGAGGCCGAGAGCGGCCAGGTCGCCATCGTCTACAGCGGTGAAGCCTACAACTTCACCGAGCTGCGCGACGAGCTCCGCCGTCGCGGCCACCGGTTCGACACCGACAGCGACACCGAGGTCGTCCTGCACGGCTACCTCGAGTGGGGCGCCCAGGTCGCCGAGCACCTCAACGGCATGTTCGCCTTCGCCATCTGGGACTCCCGCGAGGAGAAGCTGCTGCTCATCCGCGACCGGATGGGCATCAAGCCGCTGTACTACTACCCCACCGAGCACGGCGTGCTCTTCGGCTCCGAGCCCAAGGCGATCCTGGCCAACCCGCTCGCCGACAAGGTCGTCGACGCCGACGGCATGCGCGAGCTGTTCGGCATGGTCAAGACCCCCGGCCAGGCCGTGTGGGCGGGCATGCGCGAGGTCGAGCCGGGCACCGTCGTCACCCTCGACCGCAAGGGCCTGCGCGAGCAGACCTACTGGAAGCTGCAGGCCACCGAGCACACCGACGACCAGCAGGCTTCCGTGGCGCACGTGCGCGAGCTGATGGACGACATCGTGCAGCGCCAGCTGGTCTCCGACGTGCCGCGCTGCGTGCTGCTCTCCGGCGGCCTCGACTCCAGCGCCATCACCGCGCTGTCCGGGCTGCACCTGGCGAAGAGCGGCGAGCAGGTGCGCAGCTTCGCGGTCGACTTCCTCGGCCAGACCGAGAACTTCGTCCCCGACCCCATGCGCGCCACCCCGGACGGCCCCTACGTGCGCGACGTCGCCGAGCACGTCGGATCGCAGCACCAGGACATCGTGCTGGACCCCGACACCCTCGCCGACCCGGAGGTGCGCCGCGCGACCGTGCAGGCGCGCGACTTCCCGATGGGCCTGGGCGACATGGACCAGTCGCTGTACCTGCTGTTCAAGGCGATCCGGCAGCACTCCACGGTGGCGCTGTCCGGTGAGTCCGCGGACGAGGTCTTCGGCGGCTACAAGTGGTTCCACGACCCGGACGTGCGCGCGGCCGACACCTTCCCCTGGCTGGCCGCCGTGCAGAGCCAGGGGGCCGGCTTCGACATGCTCGACCCCGGAGTCGCCGCCGCGCTCGACATCCCGTCGTTCATCGCCGACGGCTACCGCACCGCGCTCGGCGAGGTCCCCGCCCTCGACGGGGAGAGCGACCTGGAGCGGCGGATGCGGGAGATCTGCTACCTGCACCTGACCCGCTTCGTGCGCATCCTGCTCGACCGCAAGGACCGGATGAGCATGGCGGTCGGCCTGGAGGTGCGCGTGCCGTTCTGCGACCACCGCCTGGTCGAGTACGTCTTCAACACCCCGTGGTCGCTGAAGACCTTCGACGGCCGCGAGAAGAGCCTGCTCCGCCACGCCACCGCCGACACCCTCCCGCAGTCGGTGGTCGAGCGGGTCAAGAGCCCGTACCCGTCCACTCAGGACCCGAAGTACGCGGCGGTCCTGCAGCGCCAGGTCCGCGACCTGGTCAAGGCCGACAGCCCCGCGCTGTCGCTGCTGAACGAGAAGTGGATCGCCGAGGCCATCGAGCAGGACCCGGCCAACATCGACATGGCCGCTCGCTACACCTTCGAGCGCGCCCTCGACCTGTCGGTCTGGTTCGACATCCACAACCCCACGGTCAAGCTCTGACCGCGTGAGACGTGAGGAGGGGAGCCGCACTTCCCACCCGAGTCGCGGCTCCCCCCTCGCTGTCAGTCGACCGGCAGCAGGAGGCGGAAAGTGCTGCCACCGCCGGGGTCTCCGTGGAGTTCGAGACGGCCGTTGTGCGCCTGCGCCAGGGCAGCGGTGATCGCCAGCCCCAGCCCGGTCCCGCCGGCAGCACGGGTCCGGCCCTCGTCGACGCGGTAGAAGCGGTCGAAGATCCTCGTCGCGTGCTCCGGCGCGATCCCCGGACCGGTGTCGGTGACCGAGACCGCGACCATCCTCGTCCCGTGGCCGATGTCCGCGCCCGTCGCGGCGACGGCCCTGTCGCTCACCTCGGCGTGGGCGATGTCGACCGCGATCGGCGAACCGGCAGGGGTGTGCACCAGGGCGTTGTTCACCAGGTTCGTGAGCACCTGCCGCAGCCGGGCGCCATCACCGAGAACCCGCAGTTCGTCCGGGCTCTGCAGGGTGATCGCGCGTTCCGGGTCGCGCGCCCTGGCGTCGTGCACGGCGTCGCGGACCAGCGGGACCAGGTCGAGGTCGACCAGGTCGATGGTGCGTTCCCGGTCGAGCCGCGCCAGCAGCAGCATGTCCTCCACCAGACCGCCCATCCGCACCGACTCGGACTCGATGCGGCGCATCATCATTCGCACGTCCTCCGGCCGGTGCTCCTCGCTGCGGCGGTAGAGCTCGGCGAACCCGCGGATCGAGGTCAGCGGCGTGCGCAGCTCGTGCGAGGCGTCGGCGACGAACCTGCGCAGCCGGTCCTCGGAACGCTCCCGCTGCTGCAGCGCATCGGTCAGCCTGCCCAGCATCGTGTTCAGCGCCTCGCCGAGCCGGCCGGTCTCGGTGCGCGGATCCTGATCCGGCACCCGGCGATCCAGCTGACCGGCGGCGATGGCGTCGGCGGTGTCCTCGATCCGCGCCAGCGGGCGCAGGCTGAGCCGGACCGTCCCCGCAGCGGCCAGCGCCAGCACCAGCAGCACCAGCCCGCCGACCACCAGTTCGATGACGACCAGCTGCTGCACCGTCGCTTGGGCGTTGTCCAGCGACAACGACAGCACCACGTTGCGCCCGTCGGGCAGGTGAACGCGCCGCACCCGCCAATCCGAACCGCCCGCCCGATCCGGGACCGTGCCGACCAGCGGCCCGCGCTCCGGGTTGAGCAGAAGGGGGCCTCCCGGCTCACCCTCGGTCGCGCCGAGCGTTCCCCCCACCTGGCGGCCGGTGGAGTCGAAGATCAGCACCCGGAAGTCCGTCGGCAGCTCTCCCCTGCCGGGGCCCTCGGGATGCCGGTGCGTCGGGTCCGGGGGAGGCATGCGCCCTTTCTCCCAGGGCATCGACATCTCGGCGAGCCGGTCGTCGGTGCGCTCCACCAGGGAGCGGTTGAGCAGCGCGACGCTGGTGAACCCCATCAGCAGCAGACCCACGACCAGCGCCCCGACCAGCACGAGCACCAGGCGTCCGCGCAACGTGCGCACGAACCTCATCGGTTCTCCGGCGGGAGCCGCAGCACGTAGCCGACACCGCGGATGGTGTGGATCAGCGGAGGTGACACCGAGTCGACCTTGCGCCGCAGGTAGCTGATGTAGGACTCCACGATCCGCGAATCACCGCCGAACTCGTAGTTCCACACCCGGTCCAGGATCTGCACCTTGCTGACCACCTTCTCGGCGTTGATCAGCAGGTAGCGCAGCAGCTTGAACTCGGTCGGCGACAGGCTCACCAGCTGCCCGGCCCGGCGGACCTCGTAGGTGTCCTCGTCGAGCGCCAGGTCCTGGTAGCGCAGCTTGGCGCTGTCGTCCTGCTCGGGACGGACCCGCCGCAGGATCGCGCGCAGCCGCAGGACGACCTCGTCCAGGCTGAACGGCTTGGTGACGTAGTCGTCGCCGCCCGCCGTCAGGCCGGCGATGCGGTCCTCCACCGCGTCGCGCGCGGTCAGGAACAGCACCGGGACGGTGTTGCCTCCGCCGCGCAGCTCGGTGGCGACGGAGAAGCCGTCGCGGTCGGGGAGCATCACGTCCAGCACGACGATGTCCGGGTGGAACTCGGCCGCCGCGCGCAGCGCCTCCGCACCGGTCGCGGCACCGCGCACCTCGAAACCGCTCAGGCGCAACGCCGCGGCCAGCAGTTCCAGGATGTTCGGCTCGTCGTCCACGACGAGCACCCGCGCTCCGCTGCTCTCCACCACGTCCCCCAGCATCACCCACCTCCCTGGGAAAACCCTGGAAACTCGCTGAAAGCTCACCCCCGTGTCCCACCCCACCTCACGCCCGCGTTCGGGGGACGGATTACTCCCGTATTCCGTCCCCCGATTACGGGAGTAATCCGTCCCCCGATCACCGCTGTGGTCCGGTCCCCGATCACTCCCTCTCTCCGCAGCCCGGATCGCCGCCGTGATCCGGGACCGGATTGCGGCGGTGACCCGGGTCATCCGCAGCGGTAGAGCTGCTGGGCGGAGTCGGTCGAGAGGCCGTAGGTGACGGGGGCGACGAGGGTGCAGTTCTGCTTCACCCAGTTCTCCCGGTCCGTTGCCGCCTGGCCACCTCTCCCGCCCCCGGGCACCTGCATCCCGGAACCGGCCCGATCGCCGCCCTGGGGCTGTCCCCGCTGCGCCTGACCGGACTGGGCGTCGTGGGCGCGCGTCATGCCGCCCGGGCCGCCGCCCAGCAGGACGAAGGCGAGTTGGCCGTTCTGCTTCCACTCGGTGAGCTGGGCGACCGACGGTGCGTCATCGGATCCCGTGAAGCCGCCCATGCCGACCACCGTCAGATCCGTGTTGATGATGTAGCTCGACGCGCCGTTCGCGCCGCCCTCCACCGCCAGGGGGATCTGCGCGTCACCCGCGTTGGCCTTCACGTGGTCGACGATCTTCTGCTGGTCGGCGCTCAGCGAGGCACCACCCGGGCCGCCACCCGTGCCACCGCGGTCTCGGGACATCCCGGGAGGCATCCCTCCGGGAGGCACCTGACCGTTCATGCCCGGCATGCGGCCATCGCGCGACCCGGCGCCGGGGCCGCCCATCGACGTCTGCGGTCCGGCCATCGGGTTGGCGCCGCCCATCATCCCGGTGCTCCCGCCGACGGCACCGATCGCCGACCAGGTCGCGGGCACGGTGAGCATCGCGGTCACCGCCAGCACGAACCCGGCCTCGGCCAGACCCGCGCGTCGGCGACGACCGATCATCAGCACCACCAGAGCCAGCGCTCCGAGCCCCACGGCCAGGTAGCCGGTCCACGGGTGCCAGCTCAGGTCCCTCGCCACCACGGCCATCGCCCAGGGGACCGTGATCGCGACACCGGCGGGCAGCAGCAACCAGGCCTTCCCGCCCGGCTGCCGGTACCACCGCCAGAACCGGACGAGCCCAACGCCGACAACCGCGCCGACCGCGGGCGCCAGCATCGTCGTGTAGTAGGGGTGCATGGTGCCCTGGGCGAAGCTGAACATCACGCCGATGACGCCCAGCCAGCCACCCCACAGCACCCATCCGGCGGTCAGCTCGCGCTGGAGGGAACCTCCCGCGCGCCAGTGCCGGACACCCAGCACCAGCATCGTGACCAGGATCAACGCGCTCAACGGCAGCAGCCAGCTGATCTGCCCCGCCAGCTGCTCGTTGAACAGCCGCAGCACACCGGCGGTTCCGGAGAACCCTCCGCCGCCACCAGGACCTCCCCCGCCACCGGGCCCACCGCCGCCGTTTCCGGCGCTGTTGCCGAGGATCCGGCCGAAGCCGTTGTACCCGAAGATCAGGTCCCACGCCGAACCATCGGTGCTGCCACCGATGTAGGGCTTGGGCGAAGGCCACAGCTCGGTCGCCACCACCCACCAGAACGAGCTCACCAGCAGCACCGCGGCCGCCACGCCGAGGTCGAGAACCTTGCGACCCCAGCCGTTCCGGCTGCCCACCAGGTAGGCGGCGACGAACGCCGGCAGCACCATCCAGGCCTGCAACATCTTGGTCATGAACCCGCAGCCGACCAGGAACGCGGCCAACGCGATCCAACCGGTCGAGCGGCGGTCGGACACCGCCCGCGTCATCGCGTAGGCGGCGGCGACCACCAGCAGCACCAGCAGCGTGTCCGGGTTGTTGTCCCGGTTGATCAGCACCGTGATGGGGCTCAGCGCCAGCACCAGCGAGGCGATCAGCGCGGCGTTCTCACCGGCCCACCGACGCACCGTCCGGTGCAGCAGGAACACGGCCGCGACACCGCACACGACCTGCGGGAACAGCACCGCGAACTGGTTGAAACCGAAGACCTTCACCGACAGCACCTGCAACCACAGGGCCATCGGCGGCTTGTCGACGGTGATCACGCCGACCGAGTCGAACGCCCCGAAGAAGAACGCCTCGAAGTTCGACGACATCGACTTCACGGCCGCCGTGTAGTAGCTGTTGCCCCAGGAGCTCCCGATGCCCCACAGGTGCAGCACGGCCGCGAGCGCGCAGGTTCCCGCCAGGGCGATCCGGTGCCACACCGGTGGCGGGCCGCTGCTCGATCTCGCCTGCGGCACAGCCTCTTCGACTGCGATCATGACATTTCCTCTTCCCTGGCCGGGGCCGCGAAGACCCACGAGCGGAGCAGTACGAACCTCAGCGCGGTACCGACCACTGAGGACAGAATCAGAACCAGGACCTCCAGCCAGCGCGACGGATTCGCCGCGTAGGCGTGCAAGCCGAGCAGCGCGCCGGAGGTCACCACGTAGTACAGCGCGAACACGATCAGCCCTTGGGCGTGCACGCGACCGGACGAGCCGCGCTGCTGCAGGAACGTGTAGCGCCGGTTGGCCTCGGTGTTCCACACCGTCGTGACGGTCAGCGCGACCAGGTTCGCCAGCAGCGGCGGCCACCAACCGCGCAAGAGCGCGTACAGCAGCGACGTGAGCACCGTGGACACCAACCCGATCGCGCCGAACGAGACCAGTTGCCACAGCAGGCCGTTCTCCCGCTTTGCCAGCACCGCTTGCGGGTGCGCCGCACGGGGCTCGGGACGTTGCGGCAGTCCCGGGACCCTCGCGGCACCGGTGATCTTGGCGCGCGCGACCCGCACGAGCCCGGCGAGGTCGTCGGTCGCCGTGCGCAGCACGTTCACCCGCGTGTCGACGTCCTCGATCCAGTCGACCGGCACCTCGTGCACCCGCAGACCGTTGTGCTCGGCCAGCAGCAGCAGTTCGGTGTCGAAGAACCAGGAATCGTCCTCGACCCGTCGCAACAGCGGGCGAATGACCTCGGTGCGAGCCGCTTTGAACCCGCACTGGGCGTCGGTGAATCGGGCGCCGTGGGTCCACCTGATCATCTTGTTGTAGCCGCGCGAGATCAACTCCCGCTTCCCGCCCCGCACGGTCCGCGAACCGGGGGCCAGCCGTGAACCGATGGCGAGATCGGAGTGCCCGTTGACCAGCGGCGCGACCAACGGCAGCAGCGCGTCCAGCCCGGTCGACAGATCCACGTCCATGTAGACCACGACGTCGGCGTCGCTGTACCCCCACGCGGTCCGCAGCGCCAAGCCGCGTCCCTTGCGGTCCAGGTGCAGCACCCGCACGTGGGGCATCTTCCGAGCGAGCCCGTGCGCCACCTGCAGGGTCGCATCCGTGCTGGCGTTGTCGACGACGGTGATCGACCACGAGAAGGGGAACCCTTCGCCCAGGTACCTGCTCAGCACTTCCAGGCATCCGGGAAGGGAACGTTCCTCGTTGTGGACCGGGACCACCACGTCGACGGTCGCGGTCCGGTTCGACGCGCCCTGCGCTGCCTCGGCGCCGAGCTGCGGCACGGCACTCATCTCCCACCCACCTCTCATCCGGTTCGGCATCCATCAAGCCGGACGCAGGTGCGAACGCCGTTGGCGGAAGCTGGGAATCGGCTGGGAGCGGCTCTCCCCGACGCGTGTGCGAGCAACTCGCACGTGGCCGGTGTCGCGATGACGGTTCCCCCGCCCACGACGGGCGTGGCAGGAGGCGTCCCCTCGCCGGCTGGTGGGAGTCCTCGCTTCAAGAGCGGGCCCGGCGGCCTACGGCGGTGGCACGACCTCGCACCTCCGCGACTGCCGAGGCGCGGCGTGGCTCACAGGTGCGCGTTGCGGGGTTTCGGTTGGCAGACCGGGCAGGTGTAGGCGGAGCGGTTCATCCACGGGTCGCGGCGGATCGACGCTCCGCAGCGCGGGCAGGGGTTGCCTTCCTGGCCGTAGACCGCCAGCGAGCGGTCGAAGTAACCCGATTCGCCGTTGACGTTGACGTAGAGCGCGTCGAACGAGGTGCCGCCCGCGCGCAGCGCTTCGCCGATGACGTCGGTGACGGCCTCGAACAGTTCGCGGACCTTGGGGCGGGTCATGGTCGCGGTCGGACGGGCCCAGTGCAGCTTGGCCCGCCACAGGGCTTCGTCGGCGTAGATGTTGCCGATGCCGGAGACCAGGCTCTGGTCGAGCAGGGCGCGCTTGATGCCGGTGCGGCGACCGCGCAGCCGCTCGGTCAGCCTGGCCAGGTCGAACACCGGCTCCAGCGGATCAGGTGCGATGTGCGCGACCGGTTGGGGCAGTGCCACGCCGTCCACCTCGACGAGCTCGGCCAGCTGCAGCCCGCCGAACGTGCGCTGGTCGACGAACCGCAGCTCGGAACCGCCGTCGGTGAAGCGCATCCGCACCCGCAGGTGCTTCTCGTCGGGCGCATCGGTGGGCTGCACGAGCAGCTGCCCGCTCATGCCCAGGTGCACGACCACCGCTTCGCCGTCGGTCTCGTCGGGGCCGTCACCGAGTTCGATCCACAGGTACTTGCCGCGCCGGCGGGCCGCGGTCAGCACTCTCCCGGCGAGCCTGGCCGCGAGGTCCTGCGCTCCGGGCACGTGACGGCGGACGGCACGCGGGTGCAGCACTTCGACGCTGGAGAGCTTCCGTCCCACCGCATGATCGGAAACACCGCGGCGGACCACCTCGACCTCGGGCAACTCAGGCACGAACCCATCCTCACCCACGCCCGGAACGCGGCTGGAGGCGGGCGTGAAAAAGGGACATGATCAGGGCGGGGCCCTCGATCATGTCCCTTCGTCACGGTCGGTTCGCGATCGAACCGACCGACTCACGATGCGGAGTCCGCCGAGTCCTCGGCCTGAACGGCGTTGACCTGCTCGTTGAGCTGGCGCCAAGCCGCTTCGGCCGCCTTCTGCTCGGCTTCCTTCTTGGTGCTGCCGTCGCCTCGCCCGTAGGTCTGGCCACCGACCGCCACGAAAGCGCTGAACTCCTTGCGGTGATCAGGGCCCTCCTCCTCGACGCGGTACTCGGGAACGCCGAGAGCCGCGGAGGCGGTCAGTTCCTGGAGGCTGGTCTTCCAGTCCAGACCGGCTCCGCGCTGCGGAGCCTCGGCCAGCAACGGCTGGAAGAGCTTGTGCACGACGCCGCGCGCGACGTCGATGCCTTCGGCCAGGTAGACGGCGCCGAGCACCGCCTCCAAACCGTCCGCGAGGATGCTCGCCTTGTCACGGCCCCCCGTGAGCTCCTCGCCACGACCCAGCAGCAGGTACTCGCCGAGTCCGCCCTCACCGAGCCCGCGGGCCACCCCGGCCAACGCGTGCATGTTGACCACGCTGGCGCGCAGCTTCGCGAGCTGTCCCTCCGGCAGGTCCGGGTGCTCGTTGTAGAGGTGATCGGTGATCACCAGTCCGAGCACCGCGTCGCCGAGGAACTCCAGCCGCTCGTTCGGCGGAAGACCGCCGTTCTCGTACGCGTACGACCGGTGGGTGAGGGCAAGGGTGAGCAGCTCGGCGTCCAGTTCGACGCCGAGCGCTGCCAACAACGGAGCCCTGTCCACCTGACGGGCCCTCGACTGCTTTCCCCCCACTACGTGACCGCCGCTCAGGCCGGCTGAACGACCTGACGGCCGTCGTACTGACCGCAGGCCGGGCAGACGACGTGCGGCAGCTTCTGCTCACGGCAGGAGCGGTTCGAGCACTCGACCAGCGTCGGCGCCGAGGTCTTCCACGACGAACGGCGGTGACGGGTGTTGGCCCGGGACATCTTGCGCTTCGGGACGGCCACGACTACTTCTCCTCTTCGGTA
Organism: Saccharopolyspora terrae; assembly: GCF_004348435.1. Taxonomy (NCBI): domain Bacteria; kingdom Bacillati; phylum Actinomycetota; class Actinomycetes; order Pseudonocardiales; family Pseudonocardiaceae; genus Saccharopolyspora; species Saccharopolyspora terrae. The sequence continues at coordinate 22,363 of NZ_SMKS01000033.1, forward strand.
CCGCCGAGCCGCTCTTGAAGCGCGGCCCAGCGAGAATCAATGGTCTCATGCGTGTGCTCGGGGGCGAGTTCGGCCCACTTCACGCCGCACCCGGAGCACAGCCCCTGGCAGTCCGGCGAGCACACCGGCGCCGAGGGAAGCGACAGCAGCATCGCGTCCCGCACCACCGGTTCGAGATCGATGAGGTCGTCCACGACCCGCTCGACCTCATCGTCATCGGTGCTGGTGTCGGTCGCGCTGTCCGGGTACGCGAAGAGCTCCCGGACCTCGATCTCGATCTCCTCGGAGACCGGGTCGAGGCACCGGACGCATTCACCGGTCAGCTGGGCCGACGCCGTGCCCGACACCAACACGCCCTCCACCACGGACTCGGCCAGCAGATCAAGCTCCACCGGCTCGCCCTCGGGCACCTTGATCATGTCGAGCCCGAAGCCGGCGGGCGCCGGGGCCTTGCGCGTGTAGGCACGGCTGCTACCGGCCCGGTGACCGATTTCCCGGGTGTCGATCACCCACGGGCCGGCTTGCGCAGTGCGCGTTTCATGGCTCTGAGACATCACGAATTTCGGTGCTTGGTGAATGGGCATTGGGCCGATCTTGGGAACGGACCACGACGAATCGGGCACTGCACCCCAAGTCAGCCCTCCCAGCGTACGTGACGTCCAGCCGCGAACGACACCAGCCCCTGTTCAAGGCGGTTCCGCGGCCGGACTGAGGAGCGGCTCAGTTGGCGCCCGCGGAGGGCTGCCACTCCTCGTAGTCGAAGGGCGCGCCCATCGGGCTGCGCAGCTGCTGACGGCCCTTGCCGACCGTGCGCAGCGTGCGGCCGAGCAGGTCCTCGAAGTCGGCCAGGCGGGAGTCGACGTAGGCGTCGCACTCGCTGCGCAGCCGCTCGGCCTCCTCGTTGGCCTCCTCCGCGATCCGCTTGGCCTCGGCGCTGGCGGCCTGCGCGACCTCGGTGTCGGTGACCAGGCGGGCCTGCTCGGCCTTGCCCTCGTGCACCGACTGCTCGTAGGCGGCGCGCCCGGCCTGCACCATGCGGTCGGACTCGGACTGGGCGCGGCTGATGTAGTCCTCGTACTCGCGGCGGCCCGCGGTGACGGTCTGCTCTGCCTGGCCGCGCGCGTCGGAGAGCAGGTGATCGGCCTGCTCGCGGGCCTCGGCGAGCATCTGCTCCGCTTCTGCCCGGGCCTCGGCGATGGTGCGCTCGGCCTCGCTGCGGGCCTCCGCGACCGACTTGTCGGCCTCGGTCTGGGCCTTGGTGACCACCTCGTCGCGGTGGTCCAGCACGTCCTGGGCGTCGTCGAGCTCCTGCGGGATCGCGTCCCGCACGTCGTCGAGCAGCTCCAGCACGTCACCGCGGGGCACCACACAACCCGAGGTCATGGGGACACCACGCGCCTCTTCGACGATCGTGACCAGCTCGTCGAGGGCCTCGAACACCCGGTACACCATGATCTCCCTGCAGTCGTTCAGCGCCGCGCCGCCCAAGCATGTCAGAACACCGCGCGATGCCGATCACGGGCCGTTCCCCTCCACAGTCTGCCTGCGCGACCCCCGTACGCGGGGGAAATCCGCCATCCGCGTGTCAAGCCACCGTTCGCGCACGAACAAGAAAAGAACCTCCCCGCCACCAGAAGCGGCGGCAGGAAGGTTCCCTTGTTCACGTCAGGCAAGCACCGGAGGTGCTTCCTCTTTCACCACCTGAGCAACTGGCACCGCCGCGGGTTCTGAGACGTCGTCTGGCGAGGACGGCCACTCCGCCGTGTATTGGACATACATCAGGAGTGGCACCCGCAGTCCAGACGGCGTCTCAGGTTCCGCTACCCGCACCGATCAGCAAAAGGATCAAGCGTTGATGTCGGTGAGGGCGAAGGTTTCGTAGTGGTCTTCTGTCCAGAAGAACTCACCGGCTTCGCCGACGACGAAGCGGCGGGCGCCGCGGTCGTCGCTGCCCGGGGTCTCCACGGTGTACTCCTTGTAGTACCCGTCCGCGCAGTCGGGCAGGAGCCCTTCGCGGTTGCCGAAGGTCTGCCCGTCCTCGGGGTACGGGAAGGGGCCGCCGGCCTTGATGAGCTCGACCGTCTCGGCGGCTTCGGGCGGCAGGGACGACAGGGTGACCTGGTCGAACCCGGTGGTGTCACCGCACTCGGCCTGCGCGACGGCGGCCGGGGCGGGGACGGCGGAGAAGGCGCTGGACTGGAAGCCGACGAGCCCCGCCACGGCGAGCAGGGCGGCCAGCAGGATCTGAACTGACTTCATCATGTCGATCACGCTAACCGCGGCAGGCCGACACGCTGCGGAAATGGCGGGAACCCGAAGGAAAGCGCGCAAGATTCACAGAAGTTCGCGTGACCGGGTGGTGTTGCGGAGGTTAACCGTTCTCGGCGATGCGCTCGCGCAGCCGCTGCTCGATCTTCGGCGGGAGCAGGTTGGAGACGTCGCCGCCGTAGGTGGCGACCTCCTTGACCAGGGAGGACGCCAGGAAGCTGTAGAGCGGGTTGGTCGACATGAACATGGTCTCGACCCCGGACAGCTGCTGGTTCATCTGCGCCATCTGCAGCTCGTAGTCGAAGTCGCTGACGGCGCGCAGGCCCTTGACGATCGCGCCGATCTCGTTGGCCTTGCAGTAGTCGACCAGCAGGCCGTGCCAGGAGTCGATGCGCACGTTGGGCCACTGGGCGGTGACTTCGCGCAGCATTTCGAGGCGCTCCTCAACGGAGAACAAGCCCTTCTTGCTCTTGTTGATCAGCACCGCGACGACGACCTCATCGAACAGGCCGGACGCTCGCTCGATGATGTCCAGATGCCCGTTGGTGACGGGGTCGTAAGAACCTGGACATACCGCACGCCTCATGTGCTGGGACGTTAGCAGCCGGAACGGCAACCCCCCAGATCGACGTGTCCTGGCTCACCGCTGTTCGATCACGGCCCAGTGCACCGACGTGTCCCCGTAGCGCTTGGAGCGCAGCGCCTCCAGCGGGGCGGGCCAGTCCGGGTCGCCGCTGCGGACCGCGCGTTCGACGATCACCACGCTGCCCGGCCCGACCCAGCCGTTGGCGACGAGCCCGTCCAGCACGCGTTGCAGCAGGTCACCGGGCAGGTCGTAGGGCGGGTCGGCCAGGACGACGTCGAACGGTTCGGCGGTCGCCGCGGCGGTCAGCGTCTCGGCCTTGACCTGCTCGACGCGCACGTCGCGGAATCCCAGGGTGGTGACGTTGCGCTTGAGGATCTGGGCGGCTCGGCGGTCGGATTCGACGAAGGTGGCGTGCCCTGCACCTCGGGAGAGGGCCTCCAGGCCCAGCGCCCCGGAACCGCCGTAGAGGTCGAGCACGCGGAGGCCGTCGATGTCGAGCATCGTCTCCAGCGAGTTGAACAGCGCCTCGCGCACCCGCTCGGAAGTTGGCCTGGTTCCCTTCGGGGGCACTTCCAGGCGTCGTCCGCCCGCACTCCCCGCCACGATCCGCGTCACCCGGACATCGTCGCGCACCGCTGGTGGGCAGGTGTTTCGCGGGTCCGCCGCCACCGCGCATCTTACGCCCGCGAACCGGCCTCGACGGCAGGCGGGACACGTCGGGCGGTGCGGCATCGCGCGTACTCTGTTGGGTCTGCCCACCGCGCCAGACCGGGAGAAAGTCACAGGTGTCCGAAGCATCCGAAAAGCAGGCCGAGATCGCGGTCGAGCAGGATCACGTGGACCGCGTGTACGCCCGGCTCGACGAGCTGCGCTCCGAAGCCGAGGCGATGCGCGACAAGAGCTACGAGTACGGCCGGGAGGCCACGCCCGAGGCGCTCAACGAGCGGGACGTGATGCTGCACCACGCCAACCGGACGTTGCAGGCGCTCAACGCCGAGTCCGAGGGCTTGGTGTTCGGCCGCCTGGACCTCGGTACCGGGGACGCCGTGCACATCGGCCGCCTGGGCATCCGCGACCAGCGCTTCGACAACCTGCTGGTGGACTGGCGCGCCCCGCTGGCCGCCGCCTTCTACCAGGCCACTCCCGAGCACCCGCAGGACGTGATCCGGCGACGGGTGATCCGCTGCTCGCGCGAGCAGGTGGTCGACGTCTCCGACGACCTGCTCGACCCGGACCGGGCTCCGTCCGACATGCGGGTGATCGGTGACGGCGCGCTGATGGCGGCGCTGACCCGCTCGCGCGGCGAGACGATGCGCAACATCGTGGCCACCATCCAGAAGGAGCAGGACGAGGCGATCCGGGCTCCGGAGAGCGGCGTCACCGAGATCACCGGCGGCCCCGGCACCGGCAAGACGGCCGTCGCGCTGCACCGCGCGGCCTACCTGCTGTACCGGGAGCAGCGCAGGCTCGGCGGGCCGGGCGTGCTGGTCATCGGCCCGTCTCCGGTGTTCATGAGCTACATCTCGCGGGTGCTGCCGTCGATGGGCGAGCACAACGTGGAGCTGCGCGCGCTGGGCGAGGTGCTCGACGGCATCAGCGCAGGGAAGATCGACGACCCGCGCACCGCCGAGGTCAAGGGCTCGTCGCGGATGGTCAAGGTGCTGCGTCGCGCGCTGCGCCTGCCGCCGCCGGACGCCCCGGAGACGTTGCAGCTGTTCTACCGGGGCACGGTGCTCAAGCTGGAGGCCGACGACCTCAAGCGGATCCGCCGCACGCTGCACAACAAGGGCGGCCAGCCGAACAAGACCCGGATGAAGGCCGCCGACGCGCTGCTGGAAGCCCTGTGGCAGCAGGCCCGGGGCCTGGCCGGCGGCGATTTCCAGCCGGACCGCGATCAGCTGATCAGCGAGATCGGCGAGCGCATCGAGTTCCACCGCTTCCTGGTCGCCTGGTGGCCCGCGCTGTACCCGATGCAGGTGCTGCGCTGGCTGTCCGATCCGGAACGGCTGGCCCGCGCGGCCCGGCGGCTGCTGGCGGCCGAGGAGGTCGACGTGCTGGCCAAGTCGTGGGCTGACGTCTCCGAGTGGACGGTGGCCGACATCGCGCTGATCGACGAGCTGCGGGTGCAGATCGGCCCGCCGCCCAAGCGCCCCCGCCGGGCCGAGCCCGAGGCGGAGCAGCCGCGCCGCGCCGTCAACTACGACGAGTACGCGCACGTGGTGATCGACGAGGCGCAGGACCTCTCCCCGATGCAGTGGCGGATGGTCGGCCGTCGCGGAAAGCACGCGAGCTGGACGATCGTGGGCGACCCCGTGCAGTCCTCCTGGCCGGACCCGGCGGAGGCCGCGACCGCGCGCGAGGAGGCGCTCAGCGCCCAGCGCACCCACCGCAAGTTCACGCTGCGCACGAACTACCGGAACTCGGCGGAGATCTTCGACTACGCCTCGGACGCGGTCCGCGACCTGGTCAACCCGGACGACTTGCCGACGGCGGTGCGCACCACCGGCGTCGAGCCGGACGTGCGCGAGGTCCCGGCGGACCAGCTGGCCGCGACGACCCGGGACGCCGCCCGCGACCTGCTGGAACGGGCCGAGGGCACGATCGGCGTCATCACCACGATGGACCGCAGCGACGAGGTGCGGGCCTGGTTGTCCGATGTGGACGACCCCAGGCTCAGGGTGGTCGGCAGCCTCGATTCCAAGGGCATGGAGTACGACGCGGTGGCGGTCGTCGACCCCGACGGCCTCGCCGCGGAATCGACCACCGGCCGGAGGGCGCTGTACGTCGCCCTCAGCCGGGCCACCCAGCTGCTCACGGCGATCCGGCCCAGCTGACACCGGAGGTGGCCCGCCGGACCGACGGGCCACCTCTCCTCCGCGACCTGTTGACCCTGTAACGCAGCTCACCTAGCGTGGGATATGAGATATCATGCGTCACGACGGGGTGGTTGCATGCACGAACCCGCCATGTCCACTGCGGCCCCGAAGCAGTCCACCGGTAAGCGGTCCCAGATCCGGTGGTTGATGGTCGGCCTGGTCGCCCTGGCCACCGCCATCGCCTACATCGACCGCGCGAACCTCAGCGTCGCGAGCGATTCCATGCAGCAGGAGCTCCAGTTCTCCGACGAGCTCAAGGGCGTCATGCTGTCGTCGTTCTTCTGGACCTACGCGATATTCCAGCTCCCGGGAGGCTGGCTCGTCGACCGCTACGGCCCACGAGCGCTCTACGCGATCGCGGTCGTGTGGTGGTCGATCGGCACCGCGGCCACCGCGCTCACCAGGGGTTTCGCCGGGGTGATCGGCTGCCGGCTGGCGCTGGGCATCGGCGAGGCCCCGGTGCAGTCGGCCAACGCCCGGGTGGTGTCGGAGTGGTTCCCGCGCAAGGAGCGGGCTTTCGCGTCGTCCATCTTCGACACCGGCTCGGAGTTCGGCAGCGCGCTGTCGGTCCCGCTGGTGACGTTGCTGATCGCGCTGGTCGGCTGGCGCGGTTCGTTCGTGGTCACCGGAGCGCTGGGCCTGGTCTGGGTCGTGGCGTGGCTGCTGATCTACCGCTCGCCGCGCAAGCAGAAGTGGGCCAACCAGGCCGAGGTCGACTACATCGAGCAGGGCGGCGGCCGCACCGAGGAGAAGGAGCTCGGCGACGCGGGCAAGCAGCCGATGAAGTGGCGCGACCTGTTCCGCTACTCGACGACCTGGGCGCTGGTGGCCGGCTACACCTGCCGCGGCGTGATCATCTACTTCTTCATCACCTGGTACCCGGACTTCCTGGTCAACCAGCAGGGCTTCTCGCTGCTGGAACTGGGCCTGTTCGGGGCGATCCCGGGTCTGGCGGCGATGGTGGCGAACTGGCTGGGCGGGTTGTTCTCCGACTGGCTGGTGCGGCGCGGGACTCCGCTGGCGATGGCCCGCAAGATCCCGCTGGTGATCGGCATGGTCGGTGCGTCGACGATCGCGCTGGCCTCGATCGCGCCGAATCCGGCGTGGGCGCTGGTGTTCCTCACCCTCTCCTACTGCAGCGCGGCGGTGTCCACGGGCGCGCTGCTGTCGCTCCCGGCGGACGTGGCCCCGACACCGCGCAACGTGGCGTCGCTGACCGGCGTGCAGAACTTCGGTTCGCAGCTGGGTGGGATCATCGGGCCGATCGTGATCGGGTTCCTGCTGGGCACCGGGCAGTTCGCCTACGTGTGGCCGCTGGTGTTCGCCGGCGCGATGTGCGTGCTGGGCGCGTTCTTCTACGCCTTCGTGGTGCAGGTCAAGCCCTTGGACGAGCAAAGACCGATGTTCTGAGCGCGACTCGCGCTGCGCGGCGGTGCCTGAGCGGCCCTCACGGCGCCGCCGCGCAGCGCGCAGCGCGGAAAAGGGTCAGGACTCGGCCTTCTCGGCCGATTCGAGGTTGGTCAGGGACTGCTGGACGTGCTTGCTCACGAGGCGCTCGGCTTCGTCGGCGTTTCCGTCGTTGACCGCGGCCAGGATCTCGGCGTGCTCGACGAACTCCTCGCGCCAGGTGGGCCAGCGGTCCCACAGCAGGTTCACCACGCCCAGCGCGGTGAGATCCTGCAGGTCGTCGAGCTGGTCGATGACCAGGGCGTTGCCGCAGCCGGAGTACAGCGACCGGTGGAAGCGGCGGTTGGCCATGCTCAGCGCGTGGTTGTCGCCCGCGCTGAGCAGCCCGGCGGCCTCGTTGAGCGCGTCCTGCGCGCGGTGGACCACGTCGGGTGAACCGGCAATCGTGGTCATCTTGGCGGCCCACGGTTCGAGCAGCCTGCGGACCTCGTAGACCTTGCGGACGTCTTCGAGCGAGAGCTTGCGGACGGTGATGCCCTTGTTCGGCACCACCGTGACCAGACCGGTGTGGGCCATGCCGATCAGGGCCTCGCGCACGGGCGTCTTCGACACGCCGAGCAGTTCCGACAGGCGCCGCTCCACCAGCGTCTCGCCTGGGCGCAGCTCACCGGCCAGGATCGCGTTGCGGATGGAGTCCGCGACCAGGTCGGTGCGGCTGGCGGGCCCGCTGAGGGGACGCAGTCCGGAGGAATCACTGGCCAGCTGTGTCACGCCCCCGATGATATATCAAGCCGTTCCGACACACCCGAGCGACCAGCGGATTCCGCACCTGGCCGACCACCTGATGTATGATATACCAACATCGCCGACGGATCGGACAGCTGCGAGGAACTCATGCGTACAGTCGCCCAGGCCGTGGCCCGCGTGCTCGCCGACGCGGGAGTCGAACACGGCTTCACCGTGCCCGGGGAATCGTTCCTGGGCTTGCTCGACGCGTTCGCCCGAACACCGGAGCTGACACTGGTTTCGACGCGGCACGAGAGCGGCGCGGCGTTCATGGCCGAGGCGTGCGGCAAGCTGCGCGGCGTCCCCGCCGTGGCGATGGCGAGTCGAGGCCCCGGCGCGACGAACCTGTCCATCGGCGTGCACACCGCCCGGCAGGACCACACCCCGATGGTGGTGCTGCTCGGGCAGGTCCCCTCCACCAAGCTGGGCCGGGAGAGCTTCCAGGAGGTCGACCTCGCGGCGATGTTCGCCCCGCTGGCCAACTGGTCGTCCCAGCCCACCTCCGCCGCCGAAGTCCCGGGCGCGGTCGCCGAGGCGCTCGCGCGGGCGACCGGACCGCGCCCGGGTCCGGCCGTGGTGGCGGTGCCCAGCGACTTCTGGGACGAGCCCTTCCCCGGCCCGCTGCCGGTTCCCGAGCCGCCGCCCGCCGAGGCTCCCGACGTCGCCGCCGCGGCCGAACGGCTCGGTGCCGCGCGCAGTCCCGTGGTGATCACCGGAGCACGTGATCGCGCGAGCCACCGCGAGCTGGTCGCGACCGCCGAGGAGCTCGGACTCGCGGTGTACACGGGTTTCCGGCGGCAGGACGCCTTCCCCGAGGACCACCCGCACTTCGCCGGCCACCTCGGCCTGTCGGTGCCGGGCGCGCAGCTCAAGGCGTTGGAGAACGCCGACGTGGTGCTCACGGTGGGCATGCGGCTCGACGAGGTGACCAGCCAGGGCTTCCGGTTCCCTCTGCCCGAGCAGGACCACCTGCGGTTGCCGCCCTCGGCTCTCGCCGAGCTGCGCGCGAGGACCCCGGGTCGACGGCGTGACCTCTCGGCCGCCCACGCGGCGGTGCGCGAGTTCATGACCCCACCGGAACTCGACGCCACCTCCGCCCCGCACCCGACCGAGGTGGTGCGCGAGCTGCGGCGGCTCGCTCCGCGCGACGCGGTGGTCACCAACGACGCAGGCAACTTCTCCGGATTCGCGCACCGCTACTGGTGCTTCACCGAGCCGCGCACGCAGCTCGGCCCGTGCAACGGGGCGATGGGCTACGCGGTCCCCTCGGCGGTGGCGGCGAAGCTCGTCGCGCCGGAGCGCACCGTGCTCGCGATGGTCGGCGACGGCGGCGCGCTGATGACCGGTCAGGAGATCGAAACGGCCGTGCGGCACGAGGCGCCCGTGGTCGTGGTGGTGTTCCAGAACGGCCTGTACGGCACGATCGCGCTGCACCAGGTCAAGAGCAACCGCCCGATGTCCGCGGTGGACATCGGAGCGGTGGACTTCGCGGGCTGGGCGCGGAGCCTCGGCGCCGCCGGGCACACCGTCGACACGCGCGACCAGCTGGAGCCGGCGATCAGGAGAGCGCTGGCCGAGGACCGGCCGTGCGTGCTGGACGTGCGCATCGATCCCGACGTGCTCACCGCGGACGCACGGCTGGCGGACTTCTTAGAGAGCTGAGCGCACTCCCGCGCGTTGGGCGACACCGCGCAGCTGCTCGACGAGGGTGTCCGGCATCGGAATCCCTTCCCGGCGACGCACTTCCCGTGAGGCGGCCTGCGGATCTCCCGCCACCAGAACGGGTTCGTCCGGGTTCAGCGGTGGTGTCGCGTGGAGCCGGTCGATGGCGTCGTCGAGGTCGTCCTCGAACTCGCCGGGTGGGCGGAACCCGCTCGGGTCGAGCGCGAGGAAGAAGTGCCCGATGTTGTGGGGATCCTCGGGTTTCCGGCTCGCCGGGAACGCGCCGCCGCACAGCGTGGCGGCCAGGACGTGGGCCATCATGCTCAGCCCGTAGCCCTTGTGCGAACCCATCTCGGGTGTGCCACCGAGCGGGGTGAGGCCGCCGATGTCGTCGTTGCGGAGGATGCCGAGCGCCCGGTGCGCGTCGGTCACCGGCTGGGCGGAGTCGTCGACCACCCAGCCTTCGGGGAGGGGTTCGCCGTGGAAGTCGTAGACCTTGACCTTGTTGACGGCGGCCGTGGTGGTGGCGATGTCGAGCAGGAGGTGGGGATTGCGCCGGGCGGGCGCGGCGAAGGCGATCGGGTTGGTGGCCAGCATCGGCACCACCGATCCCGTGGGCGGCGAGGCGGGCAGGTTCGCCGAGCTGGTGACCAGTCCGACCAGGCCCTGCCGCGCGGCCATCTCGGCGTAGTGACCGGCCGCGCCGAAGTGGTGCGAGTTGACCACCGACACCACGCCGACGGTGCCGGCCCTCGCCTTGTCGATGGCCATCCGCATGGCGAACTCCCCGGCCGGGTGCCCGAAGCCGCCGTGGGCGTCGACCAGCGCGGATGCGGCGTTCTCGCGCTCGACGGTGGGCCTGGCGCGCAGGTCGATCCTGCCCTCGGCGCGGAACTGCTCGTAGGTCATGAGCATCGACACGCCGTGCGAGTCGATGCCGGCCAGGTCCGTCTCGGCCATCACCTCGGCGGTGGTCTCGGCCAGGTCGTGGTCCATGCCCCACGCGGCGAGGACGTCGATGATCAGCGTGCGCACTGCCTCGGCGGAAACCCGCACCTCGCTTCTCCTCGCACTTGCGTCAGCCCGAAAATCGGTCACCGCCACGGGTTTTCGGCGGCCCACGCCTCGTACTCGGCGCGGGTGGCCTCGTCCGGGGGGTACGTGCCGCGCAGCGGGCGTCCGGATTCCACTTTGGAAAGGACGAAGGATTCGAGATGTTCTTGCGCGGCAGCGGCTTCGGCGACCTCCTCGGCCAGGTGGCGCGGAAGGCACACGACGCCGTCGGAGTCGCCGACGAGCACGTCGCCCGGGTAGACGGCGACCTCGCCGCAGCCGATGGGCACCTGCATGTCCACCGCGTGGTGCTGGATCAGGTTGGTGTTGGCGGACGGGCTCTTCGCGAACGTCGGCATCTCCAGCGTCGCGAAGCCGTCCGAGTCGCGCACCGAGCCGTCGGTCACCACGCCGGCGCAACCGCGGTGCAGCAGCCGGGTCGCCAGGATGTGGCCGAGCGAGGCGGCGCGCTGCTGCCCGCGCGAGTCGATGACCATGACCTCGCCGCGGCCCACCGATTCGACGGCCTTGCGCTGCGGGTGGTCGTAGTCCTGGAACACCGACAGCACGTCGACGTCCTCCCGCGCCGGGATGTAGCGCAAGGTGAACGCGACGCCGACCATGTTCACCTGCGCCGGGTTCAGCGCCCGCAGGCCCTGCATGAACTGGTTGCGCAGGCCGCGCGAGAGCAGCTGCGTGGTGATGGTCGCCGTGCTCGCGCGGCGCAGCGCCTGCAGGGTGCCCTCCGGCAGCGGATCGTGAGCCTTGATCGAGGTGTCCACCATCTTCGACCCTTCGCATCGTCGGACATCTGAGATATCATATACCGCACACCCGGCCCGGTCACGACACCGACCAATCAAGTCACGCGAACGACGAAGTTCCAGACACCGGAAGGGGGCTCGCCGGCATGTCCCGTCCCAGGCTCACCGCCGAGCAGCTGCGCAGTCACCGCTGGTTCGGCGTGGACACCATGCGCTCGTTCGGGCACAAGTCCCGCGCCAAGCAGATGGGCTTCGACGCCGAGGACTACTCGGGCAAGCCGGTGATCGGCATCGTCAACACCTGGAGCGAGATCAACCCGTGCCACACGCACTTCCGGGAGCGCGCCGAGGACGTCAAGCGCGGCGTCCTCCAGGCGGGCGGGTTCCCGCTGGAGCTGCCGGCGATGTCGCTGTCGGAGCCGTTCCAGAAGCCGACCACGATGCTCTACCGGAACATGCTCGCGATGGAGACCGAGGAGCTGCTGCGCTCCTACCCCATCGACGGCTGCGTGCTGATGGGCGGCTGCGACAAGACCACACCGGGCCTGATCATGGGCGCGACCAGCGTCGACGTGCCCTCGATCTTCCTGCCCGCCGGCCCGATGCTCAAGGGGCGGTGGAAGGGCGTGACCCTCGGCAGCGGCTCCGACACCTGGAAGTACTGGGCGCAGCGCCGCGCGGGCACCCTCGGCGAGCGGGAGTGGGGCGAGATCGAGGACGGCATCGCCCGTTCACCGGGCCACTGCATGACGATGGGCACCGCTTCGACGATGACCGCCGCCGCCGAGGCGCTGGGGCTGACGCTGACCGGCGGTTCCTCGGTCCCCGCCGCGTTCTCCCACCACCCGCAGCTGGCGGTGGCCACCGGACGCCGGATCGTCGACCTCGTCTGGGAGGACGTCACCCCGCGCGAGGTCCTGACGCGGGAGGCCTTCGAGAACGCCATCGCGGTGGTGATGGCGATGGGCGGTTCCACGAACGCGGTGATCCACCTGGTGGCGATGGCCGGTCGCGCCGAGGTCGACCTGCCGCTGGAGGTCTTCGACGACCTCTCCCGCGCGGTTCCGGCGCTGGCCAACATCCGGCCCTCCGGCGAGTACCTGATGGAGGACTTCTACGACGCGGGCGGCCTGCGCGGGCTGATGGCCGAGCTCGGCGAACTGCTGCACCGCGACGCGATCACCGTCAACGGCCGCACGCTCGGCGAGAACCTCGAAGGCGCCGAGATCCACGACACCGACGTGATCCGCCGCCGCGACGCCCCGCTGACCGAGCAGGGCGGGCTGGCGGTGCTGCGCGGTTCGCTGGCGCCCGACGGCTGCGTGATCAAGACCAGCGCGGCCAGTCCGGAACTGCTGCAGCACCGGGGCAGGGCGATCGTGTTCGACTCCTACGACGACATGGAGGCCCGCATCGACGCCGAGGACCTCGACGTCGACGAGAACTCGGTGCTGATCCTGCGCGGCGCCGGGCCGCTGGGCGGGCCGGGCATGCCGGAGTGGGGCATGCTGCCGATCCCGAAGAAGCTGCTGCGAAGAGGGGTTACGGACATGGTCCGGATCTCCGACGCGCGCATGAGCGGCACCAGCTACGGCACCTGCGTGCTGCACGTGGCGCCGGAGTCGGTCGCGGGCGGGCCGCTGGCGCTGGTGCGCGACGGCGACGTCGTCGAGCTCGACGTGCCCGGACGCCGGCTCGACCTGCACGTCGACGCCGAGAAGCTGGAGCGCAGACGGGCCGAGTGGACGCGGCCGGAACCGGTCTTCTCGCGCGGCTACGGCAAGTTGTTCGCCCAGCACATCACCCAGGCCGACAAGGGCTGCGACTTCGACTTCCTCGAAGGCACCGGCGGCGCGCCCGAACCGGCGATCCACTGACGCGAGCGGAGGCTCGGATGTCCACCAGCGTCAACGCGCTGCGCGGGGTCACCGCGATCACCGTGACCCCGTTCGACGGCACGGGCGCACCCGACTGGTCCGGCTACGAGGCGATCGTGGCGCGGATGGGTGCGGCCGGAGTCCACGTGATCACGCCCAACGGCAACACCAGCGAGTTCTACGCGCTGTCCCGCCAGGAGTGGCAGCGGGCCAACGAGGTCACGATGGCCGCCGCCGGCGACTCGGTGGTGATGCCCGGCATCGGCTACGACATCGCCACCGCCCAGGACATGGCGGTGGCGGTGCAGCAGCTCGGCGCGCCGCTGGCGATGCTGCACCAGCCGGTGCACCCGCACCAGTCGGTGGCCGGGTGGGCGGCCTACAACCGGCTGATCGCACAGTCCGCGCCAGGGCTCGGTTTCGTGCTCTACGTCAAGGATTCCCGCATCGACGCCGACGCGCTGGGCTCGCTGTTCGACGCGTGCCCCAACGTGGTCGGCATCAAGTACGCGGTCGCCGATCCGCTGCGCTTCGGCGAGATCTGCGCCGCGCTCGGCGCCGACCGGGTGGCCTGGTCCTGCGGGCTCGCCGAGCGGTGGGCGCCGTCGTTCTGGCCGCTGGGCGCGGCCGGTTTCACCTCGGGCGGCGTCAACGTCGCGCCGAGGCTCTCGCTGGACTACCTGTTGGCCCTGTGCAGCGGCGACCGGGCCGAGATCCGGCGGCTGTGGTCGCTGATCGCCCCGTTCGAGAAGATGCGGGCCGAGGACGCCACCGCCTGCAACGTGGCGGTGGTCAAGGAGGCCCTGGCCCAGCAGGGGCTGTGCGGTGAAGGGGTCCGGCCACCGGCCGGTGGCCTGTCCTCGCAGCAGCGCGAGCAGGTCACCGGCATCCTGGCGTCCTGGTCGGAGGCCGGTTACTGACCGTCGATCCGGACGAACGCCTGGGCCGAGGAGGCCCAGCGGTAGTGCTCGGTGTGGCCCTGGCCGGTGTCGAAGTCGTTGATCCACACGGCGATGTCGTGGTGGAACACCTGGAACTCCTCCGGCACCTGGGTCCACACCGGCGGGCTGACCACGGTTCCCAGCGTGCGCGGCGCGGCGCCACCCGGGTCCGTGGTCATGCCGATCAACGCCCGGGAGTACTCGGCGTCCCGCGGCCCGCACTCGATCAGGATCAGGGCGTCCTCGACCCCTTCGCCGGTCACGTCGGCGTAGCCGATCGGCTTGTCCGGGGTGAACCGGTAGACCCGGTCTCCGGCTTCACCGGCTCCGTCGGTGAACGAAACCACCTGCCTCGGGCAGGATCCCACCTGCGGTACCTCGAATTCGGCGTTGTGCCAGTCGACCTGCTGCACGTCGGCCGCAGCCGCACCGCTCCCGGCGATCAGCCCCGCGGCCACGAGCGCCCACGCGCCCGCCATGACCCGCTCGCGCATGACGTCCCCCTGTCTCGATCGCGTCGTAGTCCGCTGCCGAAGACACGGGGGCTCAACGCGATCCAGTTGCCGCACATCCCCGCATTCACCGCATCGGATGAAGGACGCTCCACCCGCAGCTCCCGCGCGCCCTCGACCTTTCGAATTTCGCGCGAAATTCGACCGCCAAAGTTCGAGGTCGAATTTCGCGCGAAATTCGAAAGCCGCGAACGAAGCGGGCCGCCTCCCGCGGGGGAAGCGGCCCGTTCCAGGGGTCCGGCGTCGTGGGGTCCGTTGCTCAGGGTCAGCCGAGTTCGATGATGAGGTCTCCACCCTCGACCTGCTGCACCGCGCCGATGGCGAGGCGCTTGACCTGACCGCTCTGCGGGGCGGTGATGGCGGCCTCCATCTTCATCGCCTCGATCGTCGCGACCGTCTGGCCCGACTCGACGGCGTCACCTTCGGCGACCGCGAGGGTGACCACACCGGCGAACGGGGCGGGGACGTGACCCGGGTTGGAGCGGTCGGCCTTCTCCGCGACCGGCAGGTCGCTGGCCACCGAGCGGTCGCGCACCTGGATGGGTCGCAGCTGCCCGTTGAGCACCGCCATCACGGTGCGCATGCCGCGCTCGTCGGGTTCGCTGATCGCCTCCAGCCCGATGAGCAGCCGCACGCCGGGCTCCAGGTCCACCGAGTACTCCTCCCCCGGCTTGAGGCCGTAGAAGAAGTCCTTGCTGCGCAGCAGCGAGGTGTCGCCGTAGGCGTCGCGGTGGTCCTGGAACTCCTTGGTGGGCTTGGCGAACATCAACCGGTTGAGCGTGTTGCGCCGGTCGTTGACCAGCCCGTCGCGATCTTCGGTGGACAGTTCGGCGATCTTGCGGGTGGTGGTGCGGCCTTCCAGCGCGCGGGTCCGGAACGGCTCCGGCCAGCCGGCCGGCGGGTCGCCCAGCTCGCCCTGCAGGAAGCCGATCACCGAGTCGGGGATGTCGAACTTGCGCGGCTCGGCCTCGAAGTCGGCCGGGTCGACGCCCGCACCCACCAGGTGCAGGGCGAGGTCACCGACGACCTTGGAGGACGGGGTGACCTTGACCAGCCGGCCGAGGATCCGGTCGGCCGCCGCGTACATGGCCTCGATCTCCTCGAACTTGTCGCCGAGACCGAGCGCGACCGCCTGGGTGCGCAGGTTGGACAGCTGACCGCCGGGGATCTCGTGGGAGTACACGCGGCCGGTCGGCGAGGCCAGGCCCGCCTCGAAGGGCTGGTAGATCTTGCGCACCGACTCCCAGTAGGGCTCCAGGTCGCACACGGACTGCAGGTCCAGGCCGGTGGTGCGCTCGGTGTAGTCGGTCGCGGCGACCAGCGACGACAGCGCGGGCTGCGAGGTGGTTCCGGCCATCGACGCGGTCGCCGCGTCCACGGCGTCCACACCGGACTGGATGGCGGCCATGTAGGTGGCCAGCTGCCCGCCCGCGGTGTCGTGGGTGTGCAGGTGGACCGGGAGGCCGAACTCGTTGCGCAGCGCGGTGACCAGCGTCGCCGCGGCAGGCGCGCGCAGCAGTCCCGCCATGTCCTTGATGGCCAGCACGTGCGCGCCCGCCTCGACGATCTGCTCGGCGAGCCGCAGGTAGTAGTCCAGTGTGTACAGCTTCTCGTCCGGATTGGACAGATCAGCGGTGTAGCACAGCGCGACCTCGGCGACGGACTTCCCGGTGTTGCGCACGGCTTCGATGGCCGGGCGCATCTGCTCGACGTCGTTGAGCGCGTCGAAGATCCGGAAGATGTCGATGCCGGTGTCGGTGGCCTCCTGCACGAAGTGCTCGGTCACCTCCGTCGGGTACGGCGTGTAGCCGACGGTGTTGCGGCCGCGCAGCAGCATCTGCAGGCAGATGTTGGGGATTGCCTCGCGGAGCTTGGCCAGCCGCTCCCACGGGTCCTCGGCGAGGAACCGCAGCGCGACGTCGTAGGTGGCGCCGCCCCAGCACTCCACCGACAGCAGGTCCGGCGTCATCCGCGCCACGTGCGGCGCGACGGCCAGCAGGTCCTTGCTGCGCACTCGGGTGGCCAGCAGCGACTGGTGGGCGTCGCGGAAGGTGGTGTCGGTGACGCCGACGTTGTTGGCCTCGCGCATCCAGCGCGCGAAGCCCTCCGGGCCGAGCTCGGTGAGCTTCTGCTTCGAGCCGGGCAGCGGGGTGGCTGTCAGGTCGACCTCGGGGAGCTTGAAGCTCGGGTCGGCCGCGCTCGGGCGCGCCCCGTTGGGCCGGTTGACGGTGACGTCGGCGAGGTAGTTGAGCAGCCGGGTGCCGCGGTCGGCGGAGTGCCGGGCGGTGAGCAGCTGCGGGCGCTGGTCGATGAACGAGGTGGTGACGCGGCCTTCGGCGAAGTCGTCGTCGTCGAGCACCGCCTGCAGGAACGGGATGTTCGTGGAGACACCGCGGATCCGGAACTCGGCGAGGGCGCGGCGGGCGCGACCCACGGCGGTCTGGAAGTCGCGGCCCCGGCAGGACAGCTTGACCAGCATCGAGTCGAAGTGCGCGCTGATGCTGGTGCCGGCGAAGGCGGTGCCGCCGTCGAGGCGGATGCCCGCGCCGCCCGGCGAACGGTAGGCGCTGATCATGCCGGTGTCGGGCCGGAACCCGTTGGCCGGGTCCTCGGTGGTGATGCGGCACTGCAGGGCGGCGCCGCGCAGCTGGATCTTGTCCTGGGTCATGCCCAGGTCCTCCAGCGACTCGCCACCGGCGATGCGCAGCTGCGACTGGACCAGGTCGGCGTCGGTGACCTCTTCGGTGACCGTGTGCTCGACCTGGATGCGCGGGTTCATCTCGATGAAGACGTGGTTGCCGCGCTCGTCGACGAGGAACTCGACGGTTCCGGCGTTGACGTAGCCGATCTTGCGGGCGAAGGCGACCGCGTCGGCGCAGATCCGCTCCCGCAGCTGCGGGTCGAGGTTCGGGGCCGGGGCGATCTCGATGACCTTCTGGTGGCGCCGCTGCACGGAGCAGTCGCGCTCGAAGAGGTGCACGACGTTGCCGTGGCTGTCGGCGAGGATCTGGACCTCGATGTGCCGCGGGTTGACCACGGCCTGCTCCAGGAACACCGTCGGGTCGCCGAAGGCGGACTCGGCTTCGCGCATGGCGGCTTCGAGCGCCTCGCGCAGCGCGGAGGGGTCATCGACGCGGCGCATGCCGCGACCGCCACCACCGGCGACGGCCTTGACGAAGACCGGGAAGGTCATCTGCTCGGAGGCGGCCAGCAGCTCGTCGATGTCCCGGGACGGGGCCGAGGAGTCCAGCACCGGCACGCCGGCTTCGCGCGCGGCGGCCACGGCGGTGGCCTTGTTGCCGGTCATCTCCAGGATCTCCTGGCGCGGACCGACGAACGTGATGCCTGCTTCGCGGCACGCACCGGCCAGCTCGGGATTCTCGGAGAGGAAGCCGTAGCCCGGGTAGACCGCGTCGGCTCCCGCCTGGCGCGCGGCCTTGATGATCTCGTCGACGGACAGGTAGGCCCGGACCGGGTGGCCGGGTTCGCCGATCTCGTACGACTCGTCGGCTTTCAGGCGGTGCAGCGAGTTGCGATCTTCGTGCGGGAAGACCGCGACGGTCCCCGCTCCCAGCTCGTAGGAGGCGCGAAAAGCGCGAATCGCGATCTCGCCGCGGTTGGCGACGAGCACCTTGCGGAACATGCCGGCTCCCTCGGATAACAGGCGTCGGTCGGTGTGAGTGACACTACCGCGAAAATTCCCCTTAACGGGAGAACCTGTCAGGTGACGAAGACCTCGGCACCCCTCATGACCAGCTCAAACGCGTGACGCACACAAGCTGTAGCGGAAAGAAAATCATGACTTCTTTCCCGTCGCAGAACTTTCGATCGCCTATTCGAAGCCTGGAGGTCACCTCGCGGCCATCCGGGCGACAGCAAGGGGCGGTTCTGGTCCGAACCGCCCGGGGGTCGTGTCGCATTTTCCCGAGCAGTTCAGGCCAAAACTGCCCAGCATCCGGGAAATTCACGTCCTACCGGAAGACGATCAGGACTTTTCGAGGTACTCCGCGCGCTCTTCGTCGACGACCTCGGCCACCATCCGGGCCAACCCCGGGTGCTCCCGCAGCGCGGGATCCGCGGCGACGAAGCGGTCCGCCTCCTCGCGCGCCTGAGCGATCACGTCCTCGTCGCGCAACAACGACAACATCTTCAACCCGGACTTGCGACCCGACTGCGCCGCACCCAGGATGTCGCCCTCCCGGCGCAGCTCCAGGTCCAGCCGCGCCAGCTCGAAACCGTCGGTGGTGGAGGCGACCGCGTCCAGCCGCTCGCGCGTCGTCGTGCCGCCCATGGCCTCGGTGACCAGCAGGCACAGCCCCGGCGCGCTGCCCCGGCCGACCCGGCCGCGCAGCTGGTGCAGCTGCGAGACGCCGAACCGGTCCGCATCCATGATCACCATGACGGTCGCGTTGGGAACGTTGACGCCGACCTCGATCACCGTGGTCGCCACCAGCACGTCCAGCTCGCCCGCGGCGAAGGCGCGCATCACCGCGTCCTTGTCGTCGGCGGCCAGCCTGCCGTGCAGGATCCCCAGCCGCAGGCCCGACAGCGGCCCGGCCGCCAGCTGCTCGGCCACGTCGATCACCGCGACCGGCGGACGCCGCTGCTCACCACCGTCGTCCGGCGGCGGCTCCTCGCCGTCACCGTCATCCACAGTGGGCTTCTTCGACTTCTTGCCCTTGCCCGAGGGCTCCTCGTCGTCACCGATGCGCGGGCACACCACGTAGACCTGGTGCCCGGCGGCGACCTCCTCGTGGATCCGCGCCCACGCCCGGTCCAGCCACGCCGGCTTCTCAGCCACCGGCACCACGCTCGTGCTGATCGGGGAACGGCCCTGCGGGAGCTCGCGCAGCGCAGAGGTCTCCAGATCGCCGTAGACCGTCATCGCCACCGTGCGCGGGATCGGCGTCGCCGTCATCACCAGCACGTGCGGCGCGGTCTCCTCACCCGCACGGGCGCGCAGGGCGTCGCGCTGCTCGACGCCGAAGCGGTGCTGCTCGTCGACCACGACCAGCCCCAGATCGGCGAAGGACACCTTGTCCTGGATCAACGCGTGCGTGCCGACGACGATCCCCGCCTCGCCGGAGGCCGCCTCCAGCATCGCCTTGCGCCGCTGCGCGGTGTTGAGCGAACCGGTCAGCAGCGTCACCCGCGTCGCGTTCTCCGCCCCGCCCAGCTCCCCGGCCATGGCCAGGTCGCCGAGCAGTTCGCGCAGCGAACGAGCGTGCTGCGCCGCCAGGACCTCGGTCGGCGCGAGCATCGCCGCCTGCCGCCCGGCATCGACCACCTGCAACATCGCGCGCAGCGCGACCACGGTCTTGCCGCTGCCCACCTCGCCCTGGACCAGGCGGTTCATCGGGTGCTCGGTGCCGAGGTCGGTGGCGATCTGCTCGCCGATCTCCTGCTGGCCCTGGGTGAGCTCGAACGGCATCCGCTCGTCGAAGGCCACCCGCACTCCGTCGTCGCGGCGCTCGCACACCGGCGCCGGGTGCGACTTGGTGTTGCTGCGCCGCTGCGCCAGCGTGAGCTGCACGGCCAGCGCCTCGTCCCACTTGAGCCGCTCCTGCGCCGCGGCGACCTCGCCGAAGTTCTGCGGCAGGTGGATCTTGCGCAGCGCCTCCTCCAGCACCGACATGCCCAGGCGCTCGCGCAGCTCGGTCGGCAGCGGGTCGTCGGTCCCGTCCCACACGTCGAGCACCTGCTTCACGCAGCGCGCGATCGACCACGACGGCAAACCCTGCGCCGACGGGTAGACCGGCAGCAGCGCGCTCGCGAACTCCTCGGCGACGGCACCGACGTCGGTGGCCTCCGAGTCGAACAGCTGGTACTCGGGGTGCGCGAGCTGGAGCTGCTCGCGGAAGGCGGTGACCTTGCCCGCGAACATGCCGCGCTTGCCGGGGATCAGCTCCCGCTCGCGCCACGCCTGGTTGAAGAACGTGCACGACAGCGACCGGTGCCCGTCGGTGATGCGGGCCTCGACGATCGTGCCGCGGCGGGACTTCATGGTGCGCTTGGTGACCCGCTCGACCTTGGCCAGCACGGTCGCGTGCTCGCCGAGCTCCAGCCCGGCGATCGCGGTCAGCTCCCCGCGCTCGGCGTAGCGGCGGGGGTAGTGCCGCAGCAGATCGCCGACGGTGACCAGGCCCAGCGCAGACTCGAGCGCCTTGCCAGTCTTGGCACCCAACAACCGGTCGAGCTTCGCGTCCAATGTGGTCACTGCAAGTCCTCCGCCTGCGTACTCGGATGGCACCGCAGGCTACTCGGCGGCACCGACGGTTTCCCGGCCGCCGACCCGCCAGCCGGCCCACGCCACCGGCAGCGCGCCGAGCAGCAGCCAGCCCTCGCCGGACAGTTCGGTGGCGTCGCGGAAGTCCGGCGCGTCCAGGTTGGCGATCGTGGTCAACACGACGGTTCCCAGCATCACCCAGCCGAACACCGCCATCACGGCCGCGGCCAGCGCGGTGGCCCGCGCGCGCAGCACCCCGCGCAGCACCAGCGCGCTCCACACCGCGGCGACCACCAGCCACCACACCAGCTTGCCGACCAGGAAATCGCGCAGCGAGCTCGAACTCTCGGGTGATCCGGTGGAGGTCCACTCCACGGCGATGGGTTCGGGCAGCCGCGCGCCCACCAGCAGCGGCACGGCGACCATCAGCACGGCCACGGACAGCGTCCAGCCGGCGATCAACCACACGTACCGGCTCCGGATGCGCACTGCTGTCTCCCGCGTCACTTGATGACTCGGTTCGAGGTTAGCGGCACCGCCGGTGATCACCGCCGACCACCCGGGACGACGCGCGGGCGCGACGAGGTTCGGCACGCTCACATCGCCGAGCGCTCCGCGAGCAGCGCGTTGATCAGATCCGCCCCGCGATCGGGCTTGTCCACGCTGATGACGAAGTCGCGCCCGGAGTTTAGGCGCAGCACCAAGCATTCGCCGCCGCGCAGCATGATCGCGGTCGTGGCGGGAAGGACCCGATAACCCCAGCCGCCGACCTCCAGGGCGCGGTGGCTGGCGACCCGGGCGCTGCTGATCTGCTCCAACCGGATCCGGCGCACCGGGAAGCGCTGCGGGCCGAACGCGGCGCGCACGCCCTGCTCGTCGACGCGGATGCGCACCGTCGACAGCGCTGACACGACGATTCCCACGAGCAGCGCGGGCAGCGCGACCTGCCAGCCGGTCAGGACGACCATCCCCACGCCCACCAGCACCCCGGCGGCTCCGACGATGACGAGGACCCGGCTGGACACCGAGGAGATCCACACCGCTCGGCGACCCGGTTCGAGGTCGAGCCCGGCGGTGCCATCGACCTCGTCGGATTCGGCTCCAGACTCGTCAGGGCCCCGGTTGCCGACCAGCCAGCCGGCGAAGCCCGCCACCGCCGCCCCCACCAGCACGGGGAGCACGTGCCACATCGGCAACCGGGTGTCCTGCCAGGCGGTGTGGTCGAGGTTCGTCCACAGCGTCGAGGCCGTGATGCCCCCGAAGAAGGCGGCCACCGCACCCAGGACCGCCGCCGAACCCGCCCGGTGCGCCCGGCGTTCGCCCACCGCTCCCACGACCACCGCGAACCCGGCGAACAGCACCCACCCCGGCAGCACGACCAGTGGGAACGTCGCCAGGGACGTGGATCCGTCGGGAACGCCGGAGCCGCTGAAGTGGGTGGCGATCGGGTCCGGGAGCCGCTCGCGCAGCACGACCATCGGCAGGACCAGCGCGACGGTCACCAGCACCGTCCACGCGATCGACAGGACCAGGAATGCCTTGCGGTGGTTCACGATTCCTCCTCGATCCACCGCGCCAGGTCGGCGGTGGTGAAGCCCCGGCGCCGCGCCTCGGCCACCAGGTCGCGCAGCTGGGCGCGCAGCCCCGTCTCCGGGTCGGGACGCCGCAGCACGGTCACCCCTCGGCCGCGGCGGAACTCCAGCAGGCCCTCAGCGCGCAGTTCGCGCAGCGCTCGCAGCACGGTGTTGGCGTTGATGCTCATCGCGTCGGCCAGGTCGCGGGCGGGCGGCAGCCGGTCACCCGGCTCGACCTCCCCGTCGGCGATGGCGCGCCGGATCGCATCGGCGGCCTGCTCGTGCAGCGGCCGCCCGTCCTCGATGTCCAACGTGAGCAACATGGTGCCAATGAAACTAGCACCATCCGGTTCATTTCGGAACCGGGCACGACGAACGAGGGGAACCCGGAGGCCCCCGCGCGCAGAGCGGAACTACTCGATGCCGATCAGCAGCAACGAGTCCAGAGCGCCCGCCGGGTAGCTGGTCATCTCCACTTCGGGGTGGGCGCGACGCAGGTGAGCCGACAGCTCCCCGGGCAGCTCGGGCGGGGTGTTGTCGCCGACGAGCGCGGTGGCCAGCTCACCACCGGCGGTGAGCATCCGGGTCAGCAGCTCCCGCGCCGTGGTGGTCAGGTCTTCGCCGATGAGCACGACCTCCCCGTCGATCAGACCGAGGATGTCGCCGGGACGGCACCGACCGACCCAGGTCAGGGCCTCGGCGTCGGCGACGTAGAGCTCACCGCGACGGGTCGCCGCGGCGGCCTCGGCCATCGCGACCTGGTCGTCGGCGCGGCGCCGGTGCGGATCGTGCACCGCCAGCGCGGCCAGCCCCTGCACCGGCGACGCGGTCGGCACCACCACGACCTCGGGTCCCTCGCCGGACTGACCGGCCACGGCCCGCTCCACGACCAGGGCCGTGTCCAGGTCGTTGGGCAGCACGACCACGTGGCCGGCACCGGTGCCGACGATCGCCTCCCGCAGCTCCGCCGGGACCGGGATCGAGCCGGTGACCAGCACATCGGCGCCCTCGGCGGCGAAGACCTCGCCGAGCACGTCCCCCGGCACGCACGCCAGCACCGCCACGTCGCGGGCGTAGGCGGCCTGCTGATCGGCGAAGCGCGTCACCTTGATCCGGTGCACCCGGCCGGTCTCGACCCCCGCCTCGATCGCTCCCCCGATGTCGTCGCAGTGCACGTGGACCGCCCAGGCGTCGGCTCCGTCACCGACGACCGACACGCAGTCGCCAAGGCCTCCCAGCCGCCCGCGCAGCGACTCGGCCCGCTCCGCGTCGGTGTCGGCCAGCAGGTACATGACCTCGTAGTCGAAGCTCGACTCGTGCTCCAGCAGGTCCGACTCGGCGGGCACCGGCGAGTTCGGGGCCAGCCACTCGCCGTCGACGACCACCGCGTGCAGCGCGTCGAGCAGGATCACCAGGCCCCGCCCGCCCGCGTCGACGACGCCCGCCTCCGACAGCACCGGCAGCTGCGCGGGCGTGGCGGCCAGCGCGTCGATCGCCGCGCGCGTCGAGGAGCGCACCACCTCGGCGAGGTCCTCGGAGTGCTGCGCACCGCGGGCCGCGGCGCGCAGGACCGACAGCACGGTTCCCTCCTGCGGCTCGGCGACGGCCCGCCGGGCCAGCTCATCGGCTCGCCGCAGGGCCTCCCGCCACGCCACGCCGTCCGCGGTCTCGGCGTCCCGCAGCTGCTCGGCCACACCCCTGATGGCCTGCGACAACAGCATCCCGGAGTTCCCGCATGCGCCACCGAGGGCGCCCTTGGCCAGCGCGGCGAACACGCCGCCGAGGGTGTCCGGAGCGGCCTCGTCGAGGGTGCGCACCGCCGCGCGCATGGTCTGCAGCAGGTTTGTCCCGGTGTCGCCGTCGGCGACCGGGAAGACGTTGATCCGGTCGATCGCCTCGCGCTCGGCCGACAGCGCCGACATGGCCAGGTCCGCCCAGCGGCGGGCAGTCGCCGCGCTCAGCGTCCGCAACACCCGGGAACCTCCCACGCACGTTAGGATCGGTCGCAGCCGAGACTATCCGCAGGCGGCGCCCGCACGGTGCTCCGCCGCACATCGGCCCCCGGCTCAGGAGCAGCCGGTGGCCGTGGGCTAGACTCATCGGGTCCCAGGGTGGCGATGACCCCGGGCAACCGGGTTCTCCGGGCTCAGTCCGCCGCACGGCGGTGAGCAGGAAGCGCTCCCGCAATGCCTCTCCGATTCGGCGTGGCACGACAGCGGAGCTCTCATCGCTGTAACCGTCAAGCAAAGTAAGGGGTGTCTGACGTGGCTGCCGTCTGCGACGTCTGTGGCAAGGGACCAGGCTTCGGCAACTCGGTCTCGCACTCCCACCGGAAGACCAAGCGCCGGTGGAACCCGAACATTCAGACCGTGCACGCCAAGATCGGTCTGTCCCAGCGCAAGCGCATGAACGTGTGCACCTCCTGCATGAAGGCAGGCAAGGTCGCCCGCGGCTGAGGATGTGTTCTTAGCTAGGAGCCCCGAGGTGATAGAACCTCGGGGCTTTCTGCTGCTCAGGGCCAACGTCAACGTGCGCGACCCAGGCACGTCAAGCACCGAAGGTGCTTTCTCAGTACCCGACCAGAGCAACCGGCACCGCCGCGGGTTCTCAGACGTCTTCTGGTGAGGACAGCCGCAGCGCCGTGTATTGGACATACATCAGTCGCGGATCCCGGAGCCAGAAGGCGTCTGAGGTTCCGCTACCCGCACCGCCGAGCAGCAAGACCACTGAGAAGTTCCGAAGCCTACGGAAGCTTCCAGTCGATGGGTTGCCAGCCCTTGCGCTGCAGGATCTCATTGGCCCGGCTGAAGGGCTTCGATCCGAAGAACCCGCGGTCGGCCGACATCGGGCTCGGGTGGGGCGACTCGACGCACTCCACGCCGGGCATGAGCGGACGCAGGTCGCGGGCGTCGCGTCCCCACAGGATCGCCACCAGCGGCTCGTCGCGCGCGGCCAGGGCCTTGATCGCCTGCGCGGTGACCTGCTCCCAGCCCTTGCCGCGGTGCGAGCCGGGCTTGCCCGGGCTGACCGTGAGGGCGCGGTTGAGCAGCAGCACGCCGCGCTCGGTCCAGGGCGTGAGGTCCCCGCTGGAGGGCTTCGGGTGACCGAGGTCCTCGCTGTACTCGCGGAAGATGTTGACCAGGCTGCGCGGCGGCGCGACGCCCTGGGCGACCGAGAAGCTCAGACCCACCGGATGACCGGGCGTCGGGTACGGGTCCTGGCCGACGATGAGCACGCGCACGTCGTGGAACGGCTGCTGGAAGGCGCGCAGCACGTTCTCCGGGGCCGGCAGGTAGGTGCGGCCCTCGGCGACCTCGGAACGCAGGAAGGCGCCCATCGACGCGATCTGATCCGCGACCGGCGCGAGCGCCTCCGCCCAGCCGGCTTCGACGGTTTCGTGCAGGGGACGTGCTGCCATGCCGAGCAGGTTAGCGATCGACATCGACGGCCTCACGCACAGCCCCACAACCACTCGACAGTGTCACACGTCACATACCGATGACGTAACGGTGATCGCGACCTTGCCCGCATGCGTAATCGGAACTACTCCGAAAGAGCCATTTTCGCCCGTCATCGCGGAAATGCACTCGTCAAATCAGTGACGCTTCGGGAGCAGGTTTCGGCACTTCGAACGTGCGGTGGCGCATAAAGCAAATAACGTGGGAATGCTCGATGTCGCGCTTTTGGTGGCCTCCCCCTGGCCACTCGGCTAGGTTCTGGCGAAGTTCCAAAACGACCACGGCCGTGGAGACAACACCCGGAGGTGGGCCGCATCTCATGACTTCTCAGGAAACAGCCGAATCAGAGGCCGAGCAGAAGTCGTTGCTGCGTCGAGCGGTCGGCGCAGCCGCAATCGGTAACTGCACGGAGTGGTACGACTTCGGCGTCTACGCGTATGTGGCCGCATATGTCGGCCACCAGTTCTTCCCCGGTCCGTGGGAGACCGTCTCCGCGTTCGGCGTCTTCGCCATCTCCTTCCTGTTCCGCCCGCTGGGCAGCCTGTTCTTCGGCCCGCTCGGCGACCGGATCGGCAGGCAGAAGGTCCTCGCGGTGACGATTCTGCTGATGTCGGGCTCGACGTTCGTCATTGGTCTGCTGCCGACCTACGGCACCATCGGCATCTTCGCGCCGATGCTGTTGCTGCTGTGCCGGTTGCTGCAGGGCTTCTCCACCGGTGGCGAATACGGAGGCGCGGCGACCTACATCGCCGAGTACGCCCCCGACCGCAAGCGCGGCTTCTGGGGCAGCTGGCTCGAATTCGGCACCCTCGTAGGATTCGGACTCGGCGCGCTGGTGCCGACCATCCTGATCCTCACACTGGACAGCACTTCCATGGAGACGTGGGGCTGGCGCATCCCGTTCCTGATCGCCGGTCCGCTCGGCGGCGTCGGTCTGTACCTGCGGTCCAGGCTGGAGGACACCCCGGCGTTCAAGCAGCTGGAGAACACCCACCAGGTCGCCAAGTCCCCGCTGCGGGACCTGGTCCGCGAGTGGTGGCGCCAGCTGCTGATCCTCATGGGCATCGTGATCCTGATCAACGTCGCCAACTACACGATCCTGACCTACATGGAGACCTATCTCTCGGACACGCTCAACGTGCCCGACGGGCAGGAGCACCAGGTGCTGGTCCCGCTGCTGCTGACGGTCGCGTTCATGATGTGCATCATCACGCCCATCGGCGCGCTGTCGGACCGCGTCGGCCGGAAACCGCTGTTCATCTCGGCGGCCATCTGCTTCCTGGTGCTGCCGGTCCCCGCGTTCTGGCTGATCGGCCAGGGCACGGTGCTGACCACCATCCTCGGCCTGGCGCTGCTGGCCGTCGGTCACGTGCAGCTGATCGGGCCGCTGGCCGCGACGCTGCCGGCGATGTTCCCGACCAAGGTCCGCTACGCGGCCTTCTCGGTCGGCTATAACATCTCCACTGCCGTCTTCGGTGGCACTGCGCCACTGGTCAACGACGCCGTCGTGACCAACACCGGCAACAGCTACTTCCCCGCCTTCTACCTGATGGGCGCGGCACTGATCGCCCTGGTGCCGATCCTGCTCATGAAGGAGACCGCGAGGAAGCCGCTGATGCAGGACGCCCCCGCGGCGGCCCCGGCGAGCTGACTGCGCCGAACCCACCACATTCGAGGACGCCCCCTGGTTCATCCGGGGGGCGTCCTCCTCTTCGCTCCTACCGCCAGTGCTCCCAGCCGGTGGGGCCTTCGTAGTCCTTGCCGTCGATGGTCACGCCCGAACCCTCCGCGACGACGCCGATCTCGCGGAAGTCCGGCGGCAGCGGCCGGTTGGCGGGGAAGGTCGCGATCAGGGCCTGGTCCTCACCACCGGTGAGCACCCAGTGGCGGGCGTCGGCCCCCAGTGCGGAGGCGACCTCGGTGAGCCGCTGAGGGACCTCGACCTGCTCCAGGCGGAGGTCGATGGCGACCTTCGAGGCGGTGGCGATGTGGCCCAGGTCGGCCAGCAGCCCGTCGGAGGTGTCCACCATGGACGTGGCACCGGCAACGGCGGCCTGCGGTCCGGCGCCGTAGGGCGGTTCGGGCACGCGGTGCGCGCCGACGACGGCGACCGGGGAGCGGAATCCTCGCCCCAGGACGGCTAACCCCGCCGCCGACCAGCCGAGCCTGCCCGCCACCGCGACGACGTCACCCGGACGCGCGCCGGAGCGGGTGACGGGTTCCCTGCCCTGCAGGTCGCCGAGGGCTGTGATCGAGATCGTCAGTGACGGTGACGACACCATGTCGCCGCCGACGATCCCGATCCCGGCCTGCTGCGCCTCTTCCCACAGGCCGTCGGCGAGCTCGTCGACCACGGTCGCGGGCGTGTCGGGCGGGCAGCCGAGACCGACCAGCAGACCCGTGGGCACCGCGCCCATGGCGTTGATGTCGGAGAGGTTCACCGCGACCGCTTTGCGGCCCACCTGGTGCGGTGTGGACCAGTCGAAGCGGAAGTGGACCTGTTCCACCAGCACATCGGTGCTGGCCACCACGCGACCGTCGGGAGCGGCCAGCACGGCGGCGTCGTCACCCGGGCCGAGGAGCGTGCCCGGCGACTGATGACGACCAGCTGTCACTCGATCGATGAGATTGAACTCACCCACCTGGGAAATGGTCTGTGGTTCCTGGGACGAGTCAGGACCCAACTGGGACCTTCCTTCCTTGAGCATCAGCTCGGTCAGATGGGGTAGCTTTCTGCCAGTTTCCTACCCCGAGCACACGGGCTAGACGAAGGGGCACGCCGTGGTACAGGCATACATCCTCATCCAGACAGAGGTCGGCAAGGCAGCCGCCGTCGCCGGCGAGATCGCAGGGTCCGAAGGTGTCATCAGCGCCGAGGACGTCACCGGTCCCTATGACGTCATCGTGCGCGCCGAGGCCGAGAACGTCGACCTGCTCGGCAAGATGGTCGTCGCGAAGATCCAGAACGTCGAGGGCATCACGCGCACGCTGACCTGTCCGGTGGTTCACCTCTGAGGAACCCCTGTTCGGGCCGGTTCGCGGCGTGGTGCTGTGATGGACGGCGTGGTTGAGCACGAGGATTCCGGCGTTCCCAGGCCGGTTCTGATCATCGCGATCGCGCTCGGCGTGCTGCTGGCCGCGGGCGTGGCCGGTGTCGGCGTCTACGGCTGGTACGGCGAGCACCGGCTCCGTCAGGAGACCGCGGCCGCCGAGGCCGCCCGTCGCACCGGTCCGCTGGCGGCGGCACCGATCCCGGCCCCCGAGGCGCAGTCCCCGGAGTGCGCGGCGGTGATGTCCGCGCTGCCCGCGCAGCTGTCGATCGGTGGTGCCCAGGTGCCGCGCAGGCCCCTGGCCGAGCCCGCACCGGCGGCGACCGTCGCCTGGGGCGACGCCGAGCACGACCCGGTGACCGTGCGCTGCGGCATCGACGCGCCCGCCGAGCTGACCCCGACCTCGCAGCTGATGGACGTCTCCGGGGTCAGCTGGTTGGAGATCAACCAGGGCGGCGATTCCTCGTGGCTGGCCGTGGACCGGCCGGTCTACGTGGCGCTGAGCGCCCCGGCCGACATCGGAACGGGCCCGCTGCAGGACCTGTCGAAGCTGATCGGCGGGAAACTCCCCAAGCAGCCCGTCTTCCCGTAGGAGCTCGCCCGCCGGAGCGGGCGGCCGAACCCGACCCGCTCCGCGGACTCCGCGCGCCTGGAACCGGATTTCAGTGGAAATCGGGAACCGGAATTCAGTGGAAGTCAGGGGCCTGCCCCGGGGGTGACGCGATTTCAGTGGAAGTCGGGGACCAGCTCACGACGCGAGAAGGCCGTCCCTCACCGAAGTGGGGGACGGCCTTCTCGTGTCTGGTTCAGCGCAGGCCGGTGCCTCGCGCCAGCGCCGTGTCGACCAGCGTGGTCAGCAGCGCCGGGTAGTCGATGCCGCTGTGCGCCCACATCCGCGGGTACAGCGAGATCGGGGTGAAGCCCGGCATCGTGTTGACCTCGTTGATGATCAGCTTGCCCTCGTCGGACAGGAAGAAGTCGACGCGGGCGAGTCCCTGGCACTCCAGCGCGGCGAAGGCGCGCACCGCCATGTCGCGCAGCTCGGCGGTGTGCTCGTCGCTGATCTTGGCGGGCAGGTCGAACTCGGTGACGTCGTCGAGGTACTTCGACTCGTAGTCGTACCAGTCGCTCTCACCGGTGACCCGCAGCTCGGCGGGCTGCGACGCCTCGACGCGGCCGTCGGGGAACTCCAGGACGCCGCACTCGATCTCGCGCCCGACCACACCGGTCTCGATGATGACCTTCGGGTCCGTGCGGCGGGCTTCGGCGATCGCGGCGTCCAGGTCGGCCCAATCGGTGACCTTGGTGATGCCCAGCGACGAACCGGCGCGCGCGGGCTTGACGAACACCGGCAGGGTCAGCCGGTCGCGCTGCGCCTCGGTCAGCGTCTCCTGGCCCCGGCGCAGCACCTCGTAGGTGCCGACCTCGATGCCTTCGGCCGCGAGCAGCTTCTTGGTGTACTCCTTGTCCATCGACACCGCGCTGGAGAGCACGCCCGGGCCCACGTAGGGCACGTCGGCCATCTCCAGCAGGCCCTGGATGGTGCCGTCCTCGCCGAAGGCGCCGTGCAGCACCGGGAAGACGACGTCGACGCCGGAGAGGACCTCGCCGCCCCTCTCCGGTTCGAGCAGCACGAGTTCCTGGCGGGTCGGGTCGCCCGGCAGGGCCAGCGCGGTGCCGGAGACCACCTGGGGTTCCTTGCGGTCCCGGATCTCCAGCTGCTTCGGGTCGTCGGTGCCGAGCACCCAGGCGCCTTCCTGAGTGATGCCGACCGGCACGATCTCGAAACGGTCCTGGTCCAGGTGGGCGAGCACGCTACCGCCGGACACGCAGGAGATGCCGTGCTCGGTGCTGCGCCCGCCGAAGACGACGGCCACCCGGGTCTTGCGCGAAGTCATGCGCCGGACCATACCTCGCGCGAGCACGCGTCGTTCTACGAAGCCCTACCGCCTGCGACACGATGCGGTCACGCGCCGGTTCGGCACAACCTCGCCACGACCGGCAGCGCGGCTTCGAGCTCATCGCGGGTGCAGGCGGCGTAGCCGAGGGCGAGTCCGTGCCACCGCTGCGGACCGTCGTGGTGACGTCGCAGCCCGTCGAGGACGATCCCCCTCTCCGCCGCTTCGTCGACGACGCGCTGCTCGGTCTCGGCGTCCGGCAGCGGCAGCACGACGTGGGCGCCCGCGCGGTCGCCGAAGACGCTCACGCCTTCGGCGGCGAGGCGTTCGACGACGATCGCGCGGCGCTGCGACAGCTCCCGCCGCAGCCGCCGCAGGTGCCTGCCGAGGTCTCCGTGGCGGGCGAGTTCCACCAGCACGCGCTGCCCGGCGGCAGCCGGGCCGACGCCGATGCGCTCGCGGTGCCGCTGCACGGCGGTGGTGATCTTCTCGGCGGCCAGCATCCAGCCGACCCCGAGCGTCGGGGTGAGGATCTTGCTGGTGGTGCCCAGGTGCACGACGACGTCCGGCGCCATCGAGGCCAGCACCGGCAGCGGCGCGACGTCGTAGCGGAGTTCGCCGTCGTAGTCGTCCTCGACGATCAACCAGCCCTCGGAGCGGGCGCGTTCGATGAGCGCGATGCGTCGTTCGGCGGGGAGCCTCCCGCCGATCGGGAACTGGTGCGCCGGTGAGCAGTAGACGGCCGCCACGTCGCTCGGGACGTCGTCGACGACGAGACCGGAGTGGTCGACCGGCGCGGGCACGACCTCGATGCCGGCCGTCTTCAGCGCACCGACCGCGCGCTGGTAGCCGGGTTCCTCGACGGCGACCTTCGCCCCGCGCGGCAGCACGGCGGCGGCGAGCTCACCGAGCGCGGTGCTGGTGCCACCGGTGGCCAGCACGTTCTCCGGCGTCCAGCCGCCGACGACCAGACCGCGGTGGCGCAGCAGGTGTTCCACGACCGCCTCGCGGTAGCTGAGCAGGCCCGCCCGCTGCGGGCGCAGATCGGGTGCGGTGTCGGCGGCGGCGCGCCACGCCCGGCGCCAGATGGCGCGGTCGATGCCGTCGGCCCACGGAACCCCGGGGACCAGCACGATCATCGGGCGTTCGGCGTGCCGGTGCTGCAGGACCGGTGGCGGCACGGCGTCGCTGCGCGCGCCCGGCGGGCTGGTGGTGACGTAGGTGCCCGAACCGCGCCGCCCGACGATCCAGCCCTCGGCGTGCAGCTGCTCGTAGGCGGCGGCGGTCACGGTGCGGCTGACGGCCAGGTGACGGGCCAGCGCGCGCGTCGAGGGCAACCGGTCGCCGCCGCGCAGCTGGCCGATGGTGGCCGCGTGCCGCAACGCGTCGGCCAGTTGCACCGCGAGCGGCAGATCGCCGTCCCGGTGCAGGTCGATGGCCAGTTCCAGCAGCGGTGAGCTGGCCGCGGGCACGTCATGTGGCATTTCGGAATTCTCCCTGATTGGCACTTCGATGATGCCACTTCTCAGGTGAGGCTGGGGACGTGACTTCGCAGCTCTCCCCCACCGAACGGTCCACCATCCGCCGAGGCGCCGAGCGGGCGCGCACCGACCGCGGCGAACTCCACGCCACCCTCGACGCCGGGCTGGTCTGCCACCTGGCCTTGGTCGTCGAGGGTTCGCCGCGCGTGCTGCCCACCGGCTACGGGCGTCGCGGCGACACGCTCTACCTGCACGGATCGACCGGGGCGCGCAGCCTCCGGGAAGCCGGTGAGGTGTGCGTCTCGGTGACCCACGTGGACGGCGTCGTCTACTCGCGGTCGATGATGCACCACTCGATCAACTACCGTTCGGCGGTGATCCACGGACGCGTCCGGCACGTCGAGGACCCCGCCGAGCGGTGGGAAGGGCTGCGGGTGATCACCGAGCAGCTCGCGCCGGGATCGTGGGACTACGCGCGCCGACCCAACAAGAAGGAGCTCGCCGCCACCGCCGTCCTGGCGCTGGACCTCACCGAGGCCGCCGTGAAGATCCGCACCGGCGACCCGGGCGACGACGCCGAGGACGTGGAGGCGAACGAGGCGTGGGCCGGCGTGCTCCCGCTGCACCGGAGCTGGGGCGCACCGGTGCCTTCAGCGGACCTGATCGCGGAACTGCCCGTGCCCGAGCACGTTCTGCGGCGGTCCTGAGCGGATCAGCCGCGGATCGTGCGGTTCGCCCGCTGCGGGCGGTAGACGTGGATGGTCACCGCCGGGTCGACGCCGAGGTTGCTGACCTGGTGGGCGTAGTTCGGGCCGAAGACCCGGGACTGGCCGGTGGTCAGCGAGTGCAGCACCTCGGAGTTGCCGGGACGGGCGACCCGCTCGGTCAGATTCCCCTGCACGACGGTGAAAGCGCCGGTGGCGCCGCCGTGGTCGTGCAGATCGGTGTGCTGGCCGGGCAGCCAGCTCAGCAGCCACGCCTCGTAGGCGTCGGTGCGGGCGAGCAGCCCGGCCCAGCGCTCCTCGGCGTCGTAGCGCAGCAGGTGCGCCCAGGATTCGCGGTCGGCGGCGAACTCGCGGGCGATGCGGGCCGGGTGCGCGATGCTCAGGTCAGCGGGCGCGGCAAGGGTGTTGGGCGGAACGGCGAACACGGTGAAGTCCTTCGGAGATCGTGAACGAACCCCGGGGCGCAGGCGCGAGAGGACGCCGCGATCAACCCGGGAGGCGGATGAGATCGATCAACACGAAGAACACGAACAGAGCGCGCTGGCGACGCGGTGCAGGTCGATGTGACCCCGTCGGCCGATGAACGCGCGCTTCAACACGCCACGCACTCAACCAGTCCCCCACTCCGCCGTCAACCACCTCCCACTCCCACCGCCCACGACCCGCGACCCACTTCACACCCGTTGGAGTGAGGCGACCCGATTACGGCCGTATTCAGGAACCTGATTACGGCAGTGTTCCGTCGCCCAACCCCGATTACGGCGGTATTCCGGGTACCGATCACAGGCGGTGTCCGGTCCGGAAACCCGGAATACCGCCGTAATCAGGACCCGGAATACCGGAGTAATCCGTCCCGCCGCGACCGGGATGAGGTGCGGGTGGGACAGGAGTGGTCGGGACGGGTCAGGTGGGACGGGTGATGGTCAGGAGAGGGCTTGGAGGACGTCTTGGACGAGGTCCTGGGGGTTTTCGCAGCCTGCTGAGAAGCGGAGGAAGCCCTCCGGGACCGGGTCGCCCCACTGGGCTCGGCGGTCGGCCGTGCTGTGCAGGCCGCCGAAGCTGGTGGCCGCGACGACCAACCGGCTCTTCGCGATGAAGGACTGGACCGCGTCGGCGTCGGCGAGCTCGAAGCGGAACACCCCGCCGAAGCGGCGCATCTGCCGGCTCGCCAGCTCGTGCGCCGGGTCCTGCGACCAGCCCGGCCAGCGCAGACCGGTCACCGCCGGGTGGTCGGCGAGGGCGTCGACGAGCGCGGCGGCGTTCTCGGCCTGCCGGGACAGCCGCAGGTCGAGAGTTCCCATGCTGCGGTGCGCCAGCCACGTCTCGAACGGCCCGGGGATCGCACCGGACAGCGAACGCGCGCGCAGCAGCCGGTTCGCGAGCTCCTCGTCGCGGACCGACACGTGCCCCAGCAGGATGTCGCTGTGCCCGGACAGGGCCTTGGTGTCGCTGGCGATGACGATGTCCGCGCCCAGCTCCAGCGGACGCTGCCCCAGCGGTGTCGCGGTCGTGTTGTCGACCGCCAGCAGCGCACCGGCCGCGTGGGCGCGCTCGGCCAGCTCGGCGATGTCGCAGACGTCCCCGCCCGGGTTCGACGGCGTTTCCAGCAGCACCAGACGCGCGCCCTCGAAGACCTCGTCGGTCCACGGGCCGGGCGTGGGGATCTCGCGCACGTCCAAGCCCAGCTCGGTCAGCTCGTCGCTGACGAGCTGCCGCGACGCGTAGTAGCCGTCCGAGGGCAGCACCAGCTTGTCGCCGGCCCGCAGCACCGAACGCAGCACGGTGCTGATCGCGGCCATGCCCGAGGGCAGCAGCACGCAGTGCCCGCCGTCGAGCTCGCCGATCGCCGATTCCAGCCCGCGCCAGGTGGGATTGCCCGCGCGGCCGTAGAAATCACCGCTGGGACCGTTCTCCCCGAGGTGGTACGGCGCGGCGAACACCGGCCCCGGCAGCAGCGGCGCGCCCGCCTCCGGTTCCGGGTGCCCGCCGTGCACCACGCGCGTTCCGTCGCCGAAATCCCCAAGATCCACTGTGGTCACTCCCGCACTCGCGATCGACGCGAGCGCCCGGACCGGATCACTCCGCCTTGCGCTCGCGTCCCAACAACTCCGCAGCGGCAGGCCCCGGCTCCAGCCCTTCGTGGCACACCCGGTGCACCACGTCGGTGATGGGCATCTCCACGCCGTGCCGGGCTGCCAGCTGACGGATCGACGAGCAGGATTTCACGCCCTCCGACACCTGGCCGTGGGCAGCCTCCTGCGCCTGGACCACCGTCTCTCCCCTGCCCAGCCGCTCGCCGAAGGTCCGGTTGCGCGACAGCGGCGACGCGCAGGTCGCCACCAGGTCGCCCAGACCGGCCAGCCCGGCGAAGGTCATCGGGTCCGCGCCCAGCGCGACGCCGAGCCGCGTCGTCTCCGCCAGACCGCGCGTGATCAGCGACGACATCGTGTTGTGCCCGAAACCGAGCCCGGCCGCGATGCCGCAGGCCAGCGCGATGACGTTCTTGCAGGCCCCGGAGATCTCGATGCCCACCAGGTCGGTGTTGGTGTACGGGCGGAAGTACCGCGTGAAGCACGCCTTCTGCAACGCCACCGCCCGCTCCTCGTCGGAGCAGGCCACCACCGTCGCGGTGGGCTGACCGGCGGCGATCTCCTTGGCCAGGTTCGGCCCGGACACCACCGCGACCCGTTCCATCGGCACGTCGGCGACCTCGCCGATGACCTGGCTCATCCGCTTGAGCGTGCTCAGCTCGACGCCCTTGGCCAGGCTCACCAGCGTCACGTCCTGCGGCAGCAGCGGCTGCCACCCGGCGAGGTTCTCGCGCAGCGTCTGGCTGGGCACCGCCAGCACCGCGAATTCCGCGGCGTGCACCGCCTCGGCGGCGTCATCGGTGGCGCGCAGCCGCTCCGGCAGCGTGATGCCGGGGAGGTAGGAGTCGTTGCAGCGGGTTTCGTTGATCTCCGCCGCCACCTGCGGACGCCGGGCCCACAGGCAGACGTCGTTGCCCGCGTCGGCGAGGACCTTCGCGAACGTGGTCCCCCAGGATCCGGCGCCCAGCACCGCGATCCGCTCAGGCTGCGCCATCGGTGCCCTTCTTCTTGCGAGCCGGGGCGTAGAACCCGGCGGGCGGCTGCTCTTCGCGGATCTCGCCGAGAAGCTCCCGAACCCGGCTCATCGCCAAGTTCGTGACCTCGCGGATCGTCTCCACGTCGGGGTTCTCGCTGCGGTAGGCCGACAGGTCCAGCGGCTCACCGATGACGTAGTTCACGGTCTTGCGCGGGAAGGGCCGGAACTTCTTGTTGTAGTGGTCGTAGATCTCGCGGGTGCCGAAGCGAGCGGCCGGGATGACGGGGATGTCGTTGGCCAGCGCCAGCCGGGCCACACCCACCTTCGGCGTCATCGGCCAGCCGTCGGGGTCCTTGGTGATCGTGCCGTCCGGGTAGATCACCAGGACCTTGCCGTTCTCCAGGCCCGCGTGCGCGTCGCGCAGGCTCTTCTGCGCGTCCGCGGTGCCCCGGTAGACCGGGATCTGCTCCACGCCCACCAGCACGTTCCTGAGCACCGGCACGTTCCACAGGCTGTTCTTGGCCATGAAGCGCGGCACCCGAGCCGCGCGGTGGACGGTGACCGCGTCGAAGATCGGGTCGAGGTGGGACACGTGGTTGAGCACCAGCAGCGCCCCACCCTCAGCCGGGATGTTGTGCGCCCCGCGCACGCGGACGCGCGCCAGCAAGTGCGTCAGCGGGTAGAACACCCAGCGGGCCAGGCCCAGCCAGAAGATGCCCATCCCGTGTGCCTTCTCGCTGGTCGT
Source organism: Saccharopolyspora terrae (assembly GCF_004348435.1). NCBI lineage: Bacteria > Bacillati > Actinomycetota > Actinomycetes > Pseudonocardiales > Pseudonocardiaceae > Saccharopolyspora > Saccharopolyspora terrae. Next base: position 59,318 of record NZ_SMKS01000033.1, read on the forward strand.
CCTCCGCTGGCGTCGGAGGTTTCTCGATTCCGCCACGGCTTCTCCTCCAGATCTCGAGCGCCAGTCAAATTACCCGGCCCCGGCCACAGCCTCGTCAACCAGGCGGCACTTGGGAAGCCCTCCACCGCATCGGCGGACGTTGACGCAAGATGGTTCCCGTGACCACCGAGAACACGCCCGAGACCGACGGGGTGCACCTGCTGGTACCGCTCAAGCCGCTGACTCGGGCCAAATCCCGGCTGCTGGCCGGCCGCGGATCGGCCGGGCACGTCGAGCTGGTCACCGCGATGGCGATGGACACCGTCGCCGCCGCACGTCGCGCCCGCGGCGTCGCGGGAGTGGTGGTGGTCTCCTCCGATCCCGCGCTGACCGCGGCGTTCACCGCTCTCGGCGTCGAGGTGCTGCCCGACGACCCGGCCGACGGGCTCAACGCCGCGCTGCGCCACGGCGACGAGGTGCTGCGCGCCCGGGGCACGTTCCGCGTCGGCGCGCTGCAGGCGGATCTGCCCGCGCTGCGCTCCGGTGAGCTCGGCTGGGCGCTGCGCGCGGCGGGAACCGACCGCTCGTACTGCCCGGACCTCTCGGGAGACGGCACGACCCTCCTGCTGGCCGAACCCGACCAGCCGCTGGACCCCCGCTTCGGCCCGGGCTCCGCCGAGGCCCACGGCGAGTCAGGCGCCAAAACCCTCGCCGGACCGTGGGAGTCGCTGCGCCGCGACGTCGACACCGAAGCCGACCTGGCCTCGGCGAAAGCCGTCGGACTCGGCCCCCGCACCAGCGCTCGGCTCGACCCGGGCGAATGAGCGGAAGGTTCCCCTGCGCACGTCAGGCCCACCGTCGGCGCCGGTGGCAGGAATGTTCCCCTGCGCACGCCGGAGCAGCCGCTCGCGCCGGGTGGCAGGAAAGTTCCCCTCCTCCCGCCACGGCCCGCAGGAAGGGTCCCTTCCGGTCACCCGGGTGGCAGAGAGGTTCCCTTCCGCACGTCACGCGAGGTTCCGCTGTGTTCGGACGAACATCAGATCAAAGGCCTCGTTGCTCGATCTGAAACGGTTTTTTGAGTGACAATGGCTCGGTGAGCACGAACAGCGACCGGTCGCCGAAGCGGCCCGCCAAACGCACCTCCTCCGCAGGCAAGGCGGCAGCGAGCCGAACACCGCGTCCTGCTCGCCGCAACACCACCGGCAACGACGCGACCGGGCCGCTGCCCGCGGTCACCAGCGGTGCGCGGGTTCCGTCGGCGCCGCCCGCTGTGACCAGGGCTGCGGCCACGACGGACCTGCCCGAGGACCGGTACCTCAACCGGGAGCTGTCCTGGCTCGACTTCAACGCGCGCGTGCTGGCCTTCGCCGAGGACCAGTCGCAGCCGGTCCTGGAGCGGGCGAAGTTCATGGCGATCTTCGCGTCCAACCTGGACGAGTTCTACATGGTGCGCGTCGCCGGGCTGAAGCGCCGCGAGGAGACCGGGCTGTCGGTGCGCAGCGCCGACGGGCTCACCCCGCACGAGCAGCTGGTCCGCATAGCCGCGCGCAACCAGGACCTGATGGAGAAGCTCGGCCGGGTCTTCGTCGACGAGCTGCTACCGGAGCTCGACGCCCACGGCATCCGCATCCTCGACTGGGACGAGCTCGCCTCGGACGACCAGGCCAAGCTCACCCGCTACTTCGAGGACCACATCTTCCCGGTGCTCACACCGCTGGCGGTCGACCCGGCGCACCCGTTCCCCTACATCTCCGGGCTTTCGCTGAACCTCGCGGTGACGGTGACCGACCCCGATGCCGGTTTGCGCCGCTTCGCTCGCGTGAAGGTCCCCGACAACGTTCCGCGGCTGATCCGGGTGGAGGCCGACCGGGAGAACGAGCTCGCGACGTTCCTGCCGCTGGAAGAGCTCATCGCCGCGCACCTGAGCAAGCTGTTCCCGGGCATGCGCGTCTCCGAGCACCACATCTTCCGCGTCACCCGCAACGCCGACCTGGAGGTCGAGGAGGACCGCGACGAGGACCTGCTGCAGGCGATGGAGCGCGAACTCGCGCGCCGCCGCTTCGGTCCGCCGGTGCGCCTGGAAGTCACCGACACCATGAGCGAGAACATGCTCGAACTCCTGCTGCGCGAGCTGGAGGTCGACCAGCACGACGTGGTGGAGGTCAAGGGCCTGCTCGACCTGTCCTGCCTGTTCCAGCTGGACAAGCTGCAACGGCCGGACCTGAAGGACTCCCCGTTCGTCCCCGCCACGCACCCGGCGTTCGCCGAGGGTCAGACGCCCAAGAGCATCTTCTCCACGCTGCGCGAGGGCGACGTGCTGGTGCACCACCCCTACGACTCGTTCTCCACCTCGGTGCAGCGCTTCATCGAGCAGGCTGCGGCCGACCCGCACGTGCTGGCGATCAAGCAAACCCTGTACCGCACCTCGGGCGACTCACCGATCGTCAACGCGCTCATCGACGCCGCCGAGGCCGGCAAGCAGGTCGTGGCCCTGGTGGAGCTCAAGGCGCGCTTCGACGAGCAGGCCAACATCCAGTGGGCGCGCACCCTGGAGCGCTCGGGCGTGCACGTCGTCTACGGCCTGGTCGGGCTCAAGACGCACTGCAAGACCTCGCTCGTGGTGCGCCAGGAGGGTTCGACGATCCGCCGCTACTGCCACCTGGGCACCGGCAACTACAACCCCAAGACCGCGCGCATCTACGAGGACCTGGGCCTGCTGACGGCGTCCCCGGAGATCGGCGCCGACCTCACCGACCTGTTCAACGTGCTCACCGGCTACGCCCGGCACGGCGACTACCGCCGCATCCTGGTGTCGCCGCAGGGCATCCGGAACGGGATCGTGGAGCGGGTCGAGGCCGAGATCGAGCGCGCCAGGCAGGGTTTGAGCTGCGGCGTCCGGATGAAGGTGAACTCGCTGGTCGACGAGCAGATCATCGACGCCCTCTACCGCGCCTCGCTGGCCGGTGTGCCGGTGCAGGTCGTGGTGCGCGGCATCTGCGCCCTCAAGGCGGGCGTGGACGGTCTCAGCGAGTACATCGAGGTGCGGTCGATCCTCGGGCGGTTCCTGGAGCACTCGCGGGTGTTCCACTTCGTCGGCATCGACGAGCACTGGCTGGGCAGCGCCGACATGATGCACCGCAACCTGGACCGCCGCATCGAGGTCCAGGTCCGCGTCACCGACGCGAAGCTGACCGCGCAGATGGACGCGATGCTGGATTCCGCGCTGCACCCCTCCACGCGCTGCTGGGTGCTCAACGCCAAGGGAGACTGGGAAGCCTCCCCGCGCAGCGGCGAGCAGGTCCGCGACCACCAGACCGAGATGCTGTCCGGCCACGGCGCCAAGGTGTCTTAGGAAACCGTTCCCAGGCTTGTTGAGGAAGTAGAGCGTGACCGACAACATCCCGGTTGCCGAAGCGGTCGAGGTGCCCGCGCTCGTGCGCGCGGCGGGAGCTGTGCTGTGGCGGCCCGGCGCCGAGGGCCGTGAGGTGGCGCTGGTGCACCGCCCCCGGTACGACGACTGGTCGCTGCCCAAGGGAAAGCTCGACCCGGGTGAGCTGCCCGCGCAGGCGGCGGTCCGCGAGGTCGCCGAGGAGACCGGGTTTTCGTCCGTGCTCGGGCGCCCGCTCGCGCAGGCGCGCTACGCGGTCCCGGCTCGCTCGGGCGAATCCGCGCCGAAGATCGTCGATTACTTCTCCGCACGCCTGCGAGCCGGCGAGTTCACGCCCAACGACGAAGTGGACGAACTCCGCTGGCTGCCGTTGGAGCAGGCGCGTGCGGAGTTGAGCTATCCGCACGATGCGCGAGTCCTCGACGCATTCGACGAGTCCCGCGAGGAAACGGCGACCGTATTGCTGGTTCGCCACGCGAAAGCGGGCAAGCGATCCGAATGGTCCGGAGATGACGCTCTTCGTCCGCTCAGCGAAGCGGGCCGCAAACAACGGGACGCATTGCATTCCCTGTTGCCGTTGTTCGCACCTTCCCGGATCTATTCGGCTCCGCGCGTGCGCTGCGAACAAACCGTGGCCCCGGTGGCCGGTGACGGCGGAATCGACATCGTGAGCGAACCGCTGTTCTCCGAGGAGGTCTATTCAGCCGATCCGCAGGCGGGCGTGCGAGCGCTGCTGGAGGTGGCGGCCGAGGGCGGCACCAGCGTGGTGTCCAGCCAGGGAGGCGTCATCCCGGATCTGGTGACGCGGCTGGCCGATTCGGCCGGGCTGCGGCTGGACGAGGTGGCCTCGCGCAAGGGCAGCGTGTGGACGTTGTCCTTCCGGCCGGACGAGCGCACCGATGACGGCAAGGCGCCCGGACTGCGGCTCGCGGCGGCGGACTACCTTCCGGATCCGCTGGCCCGGGCGCGAAGAACCCGTGCAGGGCGCTGATCGCGCCGCACAGCGCCGTCACGGGCGTCTCGGCCGAGGGGCTCGGCCGACCGCGTTCCGGCGCTCTGCGAGCGCCTGAAGCGCCCGCACGCGAAAGCAGCCGGAGGGGGAAAGCGACCCGCCGCGCCTGAGGCGGCGGGTTTTCGCCTTTTCCCACAGCATTGAGCGGGCGGCGGCACGCCCCCGGGAAGGGGGCTATGCCGCCGCCCGCTCGGCCCACTGAAGCTCGCCGTCGAAGCGAGCGATCACTTCTTGGTGGACTTGCGCGTCGTCGTGGCCTTCTTGGTGGCCGGGCGAGTCGTCTTCGCGGTGGACTTCGGCGCCGCCTTGGTCGTGCTGGCCTTGGCGGTGCTGGCCCGCTTGGACGTGGCCGACTTCGCCGGGGTCGCCTTGGCCGTGCTGGCCTTGGTGGTGGTGGCCCGCTTCGGCGCAGCCTTCGTGGTGCTGGCCTTGGCGGTGCTCGGCTTGGTGGCCTTGGCCGTCGAAGCCTTGGCGGGGGCGGCCTTCGCCGTGGTGCGGGTGGCGGTCTTGGTGGCCGCGGCACGCGTGGTGGTGGCCTTGCGAGCGGTCGTGGTCTTGCTCGCCGAGGCGGTGCGCGTGGTCACGCCGCGCGTGGTGGCAGCCTTGCCGGAGGTCGTCGCACGCGGGAGCTTCCGCTGGCCGCCGACGACTTCCTTGAACTGGGTGCCGGCGCGGAACGCGGGAACGTTGGTCTTCTTGACCTTCACGCTCTCACCGGTGCGCGGGTTTCGGGCGACGCGAGCCGCGCGAGCGCGCTTCTCGAAAACGCCAAAACCGGTGATGTTGACCTTCTCGCCTTTGTTGACGTTGCGAACGATGATGTCGACGACGTCTTCAACGGCCTGGCTGGCGGTCTTCTTGTCTCCGAGGCGTTCTGCCAGAGCCTCGATCAGTTGGGCCTTGTTCACTTCAGTCCCTCCCAGGACACAACAACGGCCCCGTTGGGCCGACTCAATGTCAACGGTAAAGCCCCGGAACAACAAATGCCATTCGCCACGCCCCATTTTTTCGTTGGGGCGCGGGCATTCGAGTCCGGGCAACGGGGTCCGCGCAGTGCTTGGAGCAACTGTTCAGTTGTCCCGATCGGGACGGATTTCTCCTGCTGTGAAAGGAAAAACCCGCCCCGACGCGGGGGAAGCCTCAGCCCTTGCGGGCAGGCAGGGTGGCGGGCTTGAAACTCTGGCGCCCAGCCTCAAAAGTGTCGATCGTCTCGGCGTGGCGCAGGGTCAAACCGATGTCGTCGAGCCCTTCCAGCAGCCGCCAGCGGGTGTAGTCATCGATGCTGAAGGGCACCGTGAGGTCCTTGGCCTGGACGGTGAGTTCCTGAAGATCCACCGTGACAGCGGTACCCGGCTCGGTCTCCAGCAGCTTCCAGAGCAGCTCCACATCGGACTGCTCGCACTGGGCGGCCAGCAGGCCCTGCTTGCCCGAATTGCCGCGGAAGATGTCCGCGAAACGGCTCGAGATGACCACTCGGAAGCCGTAGTCCTTCAGCGCCCACACCGCGTGCTCGCGGGAGGACCCGGTGCCGAAGTCGGGTCCGGCGACCAGCACGCTGCCGGACGAGAAGGGTTCCTGATTGAGGATGAACTCCTCGTCACCGCGCCAGGCGGCGAACAGCGCGTCCTCGAAGCCCGTGCGGGAGACCCGCTTGAGGTACACGGCGGGGATGATCTGGTCGGTGTCCACGTTGGACCGGCGCAGCGGGACGCCGACCCCGGTGTGCGTCTTGAACGGTTCCATCGTCACTGCTCCTGGTGGTAGAGAGCTCGGGGAGGGGTGGTCAGTCGAGGTCCTCGGGCGAGGAGAGCGTCCCGCGCACCGCGGTGGCCGCCGCCACCAGCGGCGAAACCAGGTGGGTACGACCGCCCTTGCCCTGCCTGCCCTCGAAGTTGCGGTTGGAGGTCGAGGCGCTGCGCTCGCCCGGGTCCAGCTGGTCCGGGTTCATGCCCAGGCACATCGAACAACCGGCCGAACGCCATTCCGCTCCGGCGGCGGTGAAAACCTCGTGCAGCCCTTCGCTCTCGGCCTGCAGGCGCACCTTCATCGAGCCGGGGACCACGAGCATCCGGGTGTTGCCTGCGACCTTGCGGCCCTTGATGACCTCAGCGGCGGCCCGCAGGTCCTCCAGGCGGCCGTTGGTGCAGGAGCCCAGGAAGACGGTGTCCACGCGCACCTCGCGCAGCGGCATGCCCGCGGTCAAGCCCATGTAGGCCAACGCCTTTTCGGCGGCGAAGCGCTCGCCCTCGTCGACGATGGCCTCCGGGTCGGGCACGTTCTCGCCCAGCGGCAGGCCCTGGCCAGGGTTGGTGCCCCAGGTGACGAACGGGGTGAGTTCGTCGGCGTTGAGGGTGACTTCCGCGTCGAAGGTGGCGTCGTCGTCGGTGCGCAGCGTCTTCCAGTACTCGACGGCGGCGTCCCAGTCGGCGCCCTCGGGGGCGTGCGGGCGCCCCCGGAGGTAATCGAAAGTCGTGTCGTCGGGCGCGATCATGCCCGCCCGCGCACCGGCTTCGATCGACATGTTGCAGATGGTCATGCGGGCTTCCATCGACAGCTGGCGCACCGCCTCGCCGCGGTACTCCAGCACGTAGCCCTGGCCGCCGCCGGTGCCGATCTTGGCGATGACGGCGAGGATGACGTCCTTGCTCGTCACGCCGGGGCGCAGCGAGCCCTCGATGTTGATGGCCATGGTCTTGAACGGCCTCAGCGGCAGCGTCTGGGTGGCCAGCACGTGCTCCACCTCGGAGGTGCCGATCCCGAAGGCCAGCGCGCCGAACGCGCCGTGCGTGGAGGTGTGGCTGTCACCGCAGACGACGGTGGTGCCGGGCTGCGTGAGGCCGAGCTGCGGGCCCACGACGTGGACGATGCCCTGCTCGGCGTCGCCCATGGGGTGCAGCCGGATGCCGAACTCCGCGCAGTTCTTGCGCAGCGTTTCGACCTGGGTCCGCGACACCGGGTCCGCGATCGGCAGATCGAGGCCGACGGTGGGGACGTTGTGGTCTTCGGTGGCGATCGTCAGGTCGGGGCGCCGCACTTCGCGGCCGGCCAGCCGGAGCCCTTCGAAGGCCTGCGGGCTGGTGACTTCGTGCACCAGGTGGAGATCGATGTAGAGCAGGTCGGGCTCGTGCCCTTCACCTTGGCGCACGATGTGCGCGTCCCACACCTTCTCCGCGAGCGTTTTTCCCATCACTGCTCCCAGTCGAGCGCGCCGAGACCCGAGGAAGGGGTCTCTCCCACAGAGTGGACTTCCCAGATGCCGGGAAGTTAGTATCGGTACGTGGGACAGCATAGCGGCATCGGAGTGTTGGACAAGGCAGTGGCCGTTCTGCAGGCGGTGGCTCAGGAGCCGTGCGGCCTGGCGGAACTGTGCGGCCGCACGGGGCTGCCCCGGGCGACTGCGCACCGGTTGGCGGTGGGCCTGGAGACGCATCGCCTGTTGCGCCGCGGTTCGGACGGCCGGTGGCGGCCTGGCGCGGCGTTGGCGGAGCTGGCCGGCGGCGCGGTGGATCCGCTGCTGGAGGCGGCGTCCACGGTGCTGCCCAAACTCCGGGATGTCACGGGTGAAAGCGTTCAACTGTACCGCCGGGACGGCATGCAGCGCTTGTGCATAGCGACGGCGGAGCCGCCGAGCGGTTTGCGGGACACGGTCCCGGTGGGCACGGCTCTGTCGATGACGGCGGGGTCGGGCGCGAAGGTCCTGGCTTCGTGGGCGGACCCGGCGACGCAGCGCGCGGTGCTCGCGGAGGCGGTTTTCGGGGAACGCACGTTGCTGGAGGTGCGCCGCAGGGGTTGGGCGCAGAGCGTGGCGGAGCGCGAGGCGGGCGTGGCGAGCGTCTCGGCGCCGGTGCGGGACAACCAGGGCGCGGTGGTCGCTGCGATCTCGGTCTCGGGCCCGATCGACCGCATGGGCCGCCGGCCGGGTGCCCGCTGGGCCGCAGACCTGCTGGCAGCGGCGGAAGGCCTGCAGAACAGGCTCTGACCAAAGGAGAAGGGCCCCGGATGAACATCCGGGGCCCTTCTGCGTTGTAGTCCCGACGGGATTTGAACCCGCGCTACCGCCTTGAGAGGGCGGCGTCCTAGGCCGCTAGACGACGGGACCGCGCAACGGGGACAACGATACAACACCCCCGACCCCCCAAGAAC
>NZ_SMKS01000034.1:0-66348 GCF_004348435.1 Saccharopolyspora terrae
GTGCGGGTGGGGGAACCTGAGCCGCGCTGTGGACTCCGCGCGCCACTCCTGATGTATGCCAATACACGGCGTCGCGGCGTGCTCGCCACAGCACGGCTCAGAACCCCCGGCGGTGCCGGTTGCTCAGGTGGGGTACTGCGAAAGCACCTTCGGTGCTTGCCTGACGGTCTTTCGGGTCCTCAGCCGCAGTTGGTCGGGAGTTTTTCGAGGCAGGGGCGTTTGGCGGTGCGGCCGTCTCCGCTGGAGACTCCTCGGAGGCGGCGGCTGATCCACGGAGCCAGGTACTCGCGGGCCCACTTGATGTCCTCGGCGGCCTGCTCCTGCCAGCTGCGCTCGTCGAGATCCGGCCAGGGCTCGTTCCAGTCCTCCGACGTCGGAAGGCCGAGGGTTTCGCAGGCGCGCAGCGCGACGCGGCGGTGGCCGTCGGCGGACAGGTGCAGCCGGTCCTCGCACCACGCGCGGGGGTCCTGCAGGACCCGCATCGACCACAGGTCCATGACGTAGCAGCCGTGCGCGTCGGCGATCGAGCGCAGGTGCGAGTTGTAGGTGCCGACCTTGCCCCGCACGTGCTTGAGCACCGGGGTGCGCGCGGTGTCGAAGCCCGTGCCGATCAGCACGTCGGCCCCGGTCGCGCGGAGCCGGCTCACGGCGTCCTCGAACAGCGCCGCCACCAGGTCGGGGTCGCTGCCCGGGCGGATGATGTCGTTGCCGCCCGCGGTCAGCGCGACCAGCGACGGCTTGAGCTCGATGGCCTGCGGCACCTGGTCGGTGACGATCTGGCGGATCAGCTTCCCGCGCACCGCCAGGTTGGCGTAGCGCAGATCCGGGTCGTGCTCGGCGATGTGCAGCGCCAACCGGTCCGCCCACCCCCGGAAGACGTCGGTCTCGGCCGTGGCATCAGCCAGACCTTCGGTGAAGCTGTCTCCCAGCGCGACGAAGCTGTCCCAGCGCCCCGATCCCATTTCGACTCGTCCCTCCTGCTCATCCCCGCACGCCCGTGGTGGTCCGAAATCAACAGTGGCCCTCGGGAACGTACCTACGCCACCGAAGGTTCCCGCCAAGTGACAAACGGCACTGGCCAGTCTAGAAAATATGTCCGATTGGTCTGTTGACTTTGCCGAAACGATGCTCTTCCTTGATGTGCGGTGTATCCGCCCGTCACGGGCCGAGAAGGTGGATCTTGGCAGGAAACACCGATACGGGTGAACGCCAGCTGCTAATGTCCTTCGGCGGTAACAGAAGTGACAAGGGGGCTCACGATGACGCGATCGCTGCAGGTCACAGCACGACGCGCGTCCGCTCGCAGGACGCCGGAGCGGGTGTTTCGCGCGCTGCTCGTCGTGTCCGGTTGATGGGGAACGACGACATGGGGCATTGCGTCGATTCCACGAGGACCGCGACTCTGATCGTCGCTCTCCGCAACCGTCCTGCAGATCTGGGGGAATCGTGACGGCACCGCAGAATCCGGCGTCCGCGCCGGGGCCGGCGGGCTTCGAGGCACCGAACCGGCGAGCTCCGGAACCGGGAGGCAGGCGCCGAGCGGACCCGCCGCTGCGAGGTTCGCTGAGCGACGCCGGACCCGGAGGTCCGCCTCCCGCACCTCCCGCGCGTCCGGCTCCGCCCGCGCAGCGCCCGGGGCACTTCGACGTGCGCGCCGAACTGGCCGCCCTCGCCGCCGAACCGCACCCGTTCGCGTTCTGGCAGCGGGCGGAACAACTCCCCGACCGCTTCGAGCAGGAGCAGCGCGGGTCCGGACCGGCCGTGAGGCCCGTCACCGAACCCTCGCGCCCGTCCACCGGCGGTCTGCCCTCGCTGTCGGGCGATCTCGGTGGCGCTCCGGCGCGACCGGCCGAGATGTCCGGCTCCCTGGAGTCCGACGAACCGCGCCACGGCCGACCGGAGAGCGCGAGCCTGAGCGGTTCGCTGCTCCCGCCCGCCGAAAACCCGCGTCCCGCACCGAATCCGGCTCCGGACAGCGGTCCGCAGCCGCAGGTGCGCGACGGAGTCCTGCGCGGCCCGCTGACCGACGGTCCGCCCAGCGGCCCGGTTCCGCAGGTCTCCCACGCGCCGCCACCGGTGGAGGCGCCACGACCGCCCCACCCGCCGATGGCCCAGCCGCCCATGCCTGAGCCTCCGATGCCCGAGCAGCCGGTGGCCCCGCCGCCGATGCCTGAGCCGCCGATGGCCCAGCCGTCGAGGCCCGAGCCTCCGATGCCCGAGCAGCAGATGGCTCACCCGCCGATGCCCGAGCCATCGATGCCCGAGCAGCCGGTGGCCCAGCCGTCGAGGCCCGAGCCTCCGATGCCCGAGCCGCCGGAAGCGCCCTTCGCGGAGCAGGCGTCGGTACCGCCGCGCCCGGACGCCGCCCAGCGCCCGGACGGACCGCCTCCGAGCCCGCCCGCGGGAATGTCCCCGGCCGGTCCGCCGAGCGGCCCGCGTCCGCAGGGCCCGCCGCCGGGTCCGCCGAGCGGCCCGATGCCGCAGGCAAGCCCGCCACCGGGTCACCCGGCCGGGCCTCCGCCTCCGCAACACCCCTCGCCACCTGCGGGAACGCCCGCGCCGCCGAACAGCGGGCAGCAGCGTCCGCCGCGTCCGCAGGGCCCGCCGCCGATGGCGCCACCGCCACGACCGGGGCCTCCGCCGGCTCCGCAGCAGGCCGAGCAACCGGTCGCGCAGCAACCGCCGCGCCGGCCGGAGCCTCCGCGCCCGCCGGATCAGCACCCGGCGGAACCGCCCCAGCAGGACCAGCAGCGTCCGAAGAGCAGGACGGTGCGCACGCCGAAGATCAACGAACGCGCCGACGGCGGGTTCGGCCCGATGGGTTCGGCCGGTGCCTGGTCGAACGGCACGGGTCGCGCCGGGTACGGGCGCAACACCTCGTGGTCGGCGGACGACTTCAAGGAAGAGCGCCGCGAGGGTGGCGACGACCTGCGCGCCGGTTCCGGCTACAAGCCGGGAGAGACCGGCAGCGGTGCCGTGCCGCAGTTCCTCATCGAGGCCGACGAGCTGTGGGACGACGATGACGGCGGCCGTCTCGTGGCACCGCCGGTGCTCGGCGAGTCACCGGCGAGCTTCCGGGACTTCTGACGCGGCGAAACCCCTGGCGGACCGGCCTTCGGGCCGGTCGCGCCGGGGCGCACTGATAACACTAACTACCGCTGACGCGAAATGTGAGCTGTGATGGTTGAGACGATCACCTTGTCGGCCCCCGCGGTCGATCTGCTCGGTGAGCAGCTGAACCTCACCGTTCGGCAGTACCCGTTCGAGCTGCCGCGCATCGCGGAGCTCCCGGAGGACCGCAACGTCGTCGCCCAGCGGGTGTGGCAGGAGCTGGAGTCCGCGGGGCTGGCCCGCAACGGGCGCCCGGAACCCGAGGTCGAGGACGCGCTGTACCTGCTGTGCAGTTCGGAGGTGTCGATCGCCGCGGCCGGGCTGCTCGACGTCCGCGCCGGGCACCGGCTGGCGGCGCGCGTGGTGGCCACCGGTGAGGTCGGCGTGCTCGGGATCTTCGACGGCCGGGGGATGCGGATGACCTTCCTGCCGCCGAGCGACCTGCCGCGCACCGCCGCCGACCTGCTGCCGGACGCCCCGGTCGGCGCGGGTCCCGCGTTGCGCGCGGTCGCCGACCGGCGCGGCGGCATGCCCGCCGACGCCGACATCGAAGGCCTGCCCGAGCTGCGCGCGGTGACGTCGAGGCCGAAGTTCCGCTTCGGCCACTTCGTCGTCGCGGGTGCCCGGCGGGCGCGCGTGCCCAACCTCATCTGGTTCGACACCGACCAGGGCCGCTACGCGATGCGGGGCGAGCGGGTCGACGGCCAGGACGCCGTGGCCTGCCAACCCGCCGACAAGCCGACGATCGCCGCGGAGATCGCGACGCTGGTGGAACGAGCGCGCCGCCTCGGGTAGAGGTGGGGTGACCGTTTCGCCGGGAGAGCCACCCGGGCATGAGGCCGGGGTTTGGCCCCCCGTGGAAGTTAGGGCAGGCTTAGTGTCGTGACGCAGGGGCAGACGGACACGGGCCGAGACGATCGCGATTCGTTCATGCGGTTGCTCGGCGGGCGCAGCAGCGCGATCGACGCGAGCCTGCCGCCGGTCGCCTTCGGCGCCGGCTGGTTCTTCGGCGGCGAGTCGATCGTGATCGGCAGCGCGGCGGCCGTGGTGGTCGGTGCCGTCCTCGGCGGCTTCCGGCTCCGCAAGGGCGCTCGCCCGCTCGCGGTCCTGATCAGCTTGCTGGCGGTGATGCTGGGAGCGCTCATCGCGATCCGCACCGGCGACGCCGCCGACTTCTTCCTGCCCCGCCTGGCCAGCAACGCGCTGAGCGCGCTCGCCTGGATGACCAGCATCGCGATCCGCTGGCCGCTGCTGGGCGTGGTCGTCGGCGTCGCCTTGCGGCAGGGCCGCTCGTGGCGGCGCGATCCGGATCTGATGCGCGCCTACAGCCGGGCCAGCTGGGTGTGGGTCGGCCAGTACGCGGTGCGGCTGGTCGTGTTCATCCCGCTGTGGCTGGCCGGGGCCACCGGTGCGCTGACCATCGCGCAGGTCGTGCTGACCTGGCCGCTGGTGGCGGTGTGCATCGCGGTGAGCTGGTGGGTGCTGCGCCGCACCCTGCCCGACGACCACCCGGGCATGCGCCATCCGAGGGAGCCCGCGATGTGACACCTCCGAGGCGCGGGCGCACAATGCGCTCATGTCTCTCGGCAGCGTGATCACCGCGATCGTGACCCCGTTCGACGACCGGCAGAAGGTCGACGAAGAAGCGTTCCTGAACCTGTTCCGACACCTGTTGGCCAACGGCTCCGACGGCGTCGTGGTGTGCGGCACCACCGGCGAGGCACCGACGCTGTCGGACGCCGAGCACCTGCGGCTGGTGGAGCTGGCCGTCGGTGAACGTCCCGAAGGCGTCACGGTGATCGCCTCGACCGGCTCCAACAACACCGCGCACGCCTGCTGGATGACCGAGCGCGTCACCGAGATCGGCGCCGACGGCATCCTGTCGGTGACCCCGTACTACAACAAGCCCAACCGGCGCGGGCTCGTCCGGCACTTCACCGAGATCGGCAAGGCCACCGACAAGCCGGTGGTGCTCTACAACGTCCCGTCGCGGATCGGCCTGTCGCTCGACAACGACCTGCTCGCCGAGCTCGCGCAGATCGACAACCTCGACTACGTCAAGCAGGCCGACAACGACGCCCTGGCGCAGGTCGACGGCCTCGGCCTCTACGCGGGCAACGACGACGGCTTCGCGCAGGCCCTGGACCTGGGCGCCGTCGGCGGCATCCTCGTCGCCAGCCACCTGGTCGGCCCCCAGATGAAGCAGATGGTCACCGACCCGGCCCGCCGCGCCGAGATCGACGCCTCCCTCAAGCCCCTCTACTCGGCTCTGAGCGTCACCACCAACCCCATCCCGGTCAAGGCGGCCCTCAACCTCCTCGGCCACGAGGTGGGAGCCCCCCGCCTCCCCCTGGTCGAGGCGGACGAGTCCGAACTCCGGGTCATCCGCAACGCCCTCACCGAGGTCGGCCTCTCCTGACCCGATTTCAGTGGAACTCCCCCCCGATCTCAGTGGAAATCCGGGCACGGACTTCAGTGGAAATCGCAAACCCCGACCGCAGCGGAGCTCCGGGGACGGACTTCAGTGGAAATCGGGTCCCTGACTTCAGTGGAATTTCGGGCGCTGATCTCAGCGGAAACCGGTGGGGTCAGGGGAGGAGGGTTTTGTGCAGGGAGTTCGGGTCCTGGGTGAGGGGGAGGGCAGCTAGCCAGGCTGCGGCTGCTGCGCCGGGACCCGCGGTGCGGGGTTCCGGCCAGGAGCGGGCTTCGAGCTCGGCGCGCAGCGCTTGGCCGATGCGGTTGTCCGGGTGGAGGAGACCACCGGCCAGGACCACCGGGGAGTGCTGATCGGGCCGGGCCGTCGCCGCGGTGTCGGCCAGCAGGACGGCGGCGCGGTGCACGATGTCCTCGGCCGCGTCGTCCTCCGCGCCCGTGACCAGCGGTGCGAGCTCGGCGAGGTGGATCGGCTTGCTCGCGTTGGCCGCCACGATCACCGCCTTGCGCTCCGGAGCGACGCCGAGGTGGTCGCACACCGCCTCGACCAGCCCCTCCACCGGGGCACCGCGCTCCAGCGCGCGCAGGGTGGCGCGCACGGCTTCGCGGCCCAGCCAGTAGGCCGAACCCTCGTCGCCCAGCAACCACCCCCAGCCGCCGATGGTGGCCGCCGTGCGGTGGTCCTCGACGCGTTCGGCGACCGCGCCGGTGCCGGCGATGAGCACCGTGCCCCTCGGCTCCGGGGTCCCCGCGGCGAAGGCGACCACGCCGTCGCTGACCGGCGTGGTCTCGCAGCCCAACCCGAGCCGGGCCCACTCGCTGCGGAAGAACTCGCCGAACGCGGGATCGGCCATCTTGCTCACCCCGGCCATGCCGAGCACGCATCCGCGCACCGCAGACGGGTCGTGGCCGCCCAGCGCCTCGCGGGCGGCGCCGGCCATCTGCGCGACCGCGTCCGGCGCGGGGTGCGAGTTCGGGTTGCCGCCCGCCGCTTCACCGGTGCCCAGCACGCGGCCGGTCAGGTCGCTGACCAGCGCGCGGCTGCTGGTGCCGCCGACATCCAGACCGAGGACGAGGGCCGTGTCATCACCGTGCATGCGCTCTTTGTACTCTCGCGCGGCGCGATCGGCGGGCGCCGCGACGGGAAGTGGCCAATTCGAGCCCTGGTCTCCGAAGCGGAGAGCCGATATACATCGACAGGTCGTTTCATCCGTCGGGGAGAAGAGAAAACATGGGCGACGCCTGTACGAGCGCCTGCCGCGTTCAGTCTGATGTGGACATTCGCGGAGGCGCTCGATGACCGTGGACACCCACCATCACCTGTGGGATCTCGACGTCCGCGACCAGCCTTGGATGACCGGCCCGGAGATGGATCCGCTGCGCTGCGACTTCCGCCCGGCTGACCTGCAGGCCGCGATGCGGGGAACCTCGGTGGACGCGACCGTGCTGGTGCAGACGGTCGCCGATCCGGACGAGACTCCCGAGATGCTGGTGCTGGCCGAGACCGTCGACCGGGTGGCCGCGGTCGTCGGCTGGGTCGACCTCACCGCCAAGGACGCCCGCGAGCGGATCGGCCGGTTGCAGACCCATCCCTCCGGCGGCTGGCTGCGCGGCATCCGGCACCAGGTCGAGGACGAGCCCGACCCGGACTGGCTGGTCAGGCCCGACGTGCTGGCCGGGCTCGGCGCGGTGGAGGACTCCGGGTTGCTCTACGAGCTGCTCGTCCGCCCGCACCAGCTGCCCGCCGCGATCAAGGCCGCCGGGCAGTTCCCGCAGATGACGTTCGTGCTCGACCACTGCGCGAAACCGGACGTGGCCGCGGGAGAGCTCGAACCGTGGGCGAGCCGGATCCGCGCGCTCGCCGCGCACCCGAACGTCGTCTGCAAGCTGTCCGGCCTGGTCACGCAGGACGACTGGGCGGCGCAACCGGACCCGTCCCGGCTGCGCGCCTACGCCGAGGTCGTGCTGGAGGCGTTCGGGCCGAGCCGGATCATGTTCGGCTCCGACTGGCCGGTCTGCCTGCTCGCGGCCTCCTACGCCGAGGTCCTCGGCGTGGCCAAGGACCTGACCGCCGGGCTCAGCGATGCGGAGCGGGCGGCGGTCTTCGACACCACCGCCCGCGAGATCTACAACCTCTGATCCGCGGTGATCACGTCGTCTTGGTGACCTTCTGCAGGCCGCGGGGGTTGTCGGGGTCGATGCCCCTGGCCAGCGCCAGGCCCAGAGCCAGCTGCTGGGCGGGCAGGATCTCCAGGATGGGAGCGATCTCCTCGGCCGACTCCGGGACCGGGATCCGGTGCGCGGCCGGAGTTTTCGACGCCGCCGAGCCGATCGCGCAGATGTCGGCGCCGCGCTGGTGCACGGCTTCGACGACCTCGCGCGTCGACTCGCCGCCCAGGCCCGCGCTGCACAGCGCGAGCACCGCGGTCTCGGCGTCGATGGCGGCGACGGGGCCGTGCAGCAGGTCCGCGCCGCTGTAGGAGCGGGCCGACAGGTAGCTGGTCTCGGCCAGCTTCAGCGCGGTCTCGTGCGCGGTGGCCAGCGAGTACCCGCGTCCGGTGGTGACCATCCGGCCGGCGAAGCGGTACCGCTGCACGGCCTCCTCGACCGGGTCGGCCGCGTCGGCGAGCGTGGTGGCCGCGAGGTCCGGAAGGGTTCGGGCGAGGGCGGCACCCCCGCCGCGAATGGCATCGATGAGCAGGTACAGCGCCAGCAGCGTGGCGCTGTAGGTCTTGGTGGCGGCGACCGCCTGCTCCGCACCGGCTCGGATGTTCAGCGACAGCTCGGCGGCCGAGGCGAGCGGGGAGTCCGTGGTGTTGGTGACCGCGACGGTGAGCGCGCCGCTGGCCCGGCCGGACTCGGTGACCGCGACCAGATCGGGCGAGCCGCCGCTCTGGCTGACGGTCAGCAGCAGCACGTCGGTGAGGTCCGGACGTGCGCCGTAGAGCGTGGTGGTCGAGGGTGAGGTCAGGCCGACGGGCAGTTGCAGGAGCACCTCGATCAGGTACTTCGCGTACAGCGCGGCGTGGTCGCTGGAGCCGCGCGCCGCGAGCAGCGCGAACCGCGGACGGCGTTCGGCGATGACCGCCGCGACCTCGGCGAACTGCTCCTGCGCGGCCAGCAGGTCCGCGAAGATCGCGGGCTGCTGGTCGATCTCGTGCTTCATGTGGGTGCCGGGGGTGGCGGACATCTCGGCCCATCCCTTCCATAAGGTCCAGACCAATTCTACCCGGTCCGGAACCGAAGAGCACCATCGTTCGTCCGATGGTCGGCTTCACCACGGCCGCCGGGGCGTCGCGGATTGTGGTGAGCGACACTCATTGTCAACAGGAATCGGCGTTAGTGTGCACGCGCACCAAAGTCTGAATTGATCAGTGCGGACGATCTGCCGGAGACGCGTTTCGCGGGGCCGCGCGGTCGGGCATGCTCGGAGGTCAGGCTGCGGCGGGTAGGAGGAACGATGCTCGACACGACCGTGTCCGGCGGCGCGGATTCGCAGGGCCGCGCACCACGGGAACCGAAGTACTGGGGGCTCAAGCAGCACCTGCTCGACCTGCTCAGGTCGATGCCGCCCGGTTCGCCGATCCCGACCGAGCGCTCGCTGGCCTCCGAGTTCGACGTCTCGCGCACCACCGTCCGCCAGGCGCTGGCCGAGCTGACCGTGGAAGGCCGGCTGCTCCGCGTGCAGGGCAAGGGCACCTTCGCCGCCAAGCCCAAGGTCGCCCAGCGCCTCCAGCTGTCCTCCTACACCGAGGACATGCGCGCCCAGGGCAGGCAGCCGACCTCCCGGCTGCTGGAGGTCGTCGAGGAAGCCGCCGACGAGGAGCTCGCCGTCCTGCTGGGCACCAAGGCCGGTTCCGCCGTGCTGCGGCTGCGCAGGCTGCGCTTGGCCGACGCCGAACCGATGGCGATAGAGACCACGCACTTGCCGCTGGCCCGCTTCCGCGGCTTGACCGCGAAGCTGGAGTCCGGCGGGTCGCTCTACCAGGTGCTGCGGGAGACCTTCGAGGTCGAGCTCGGGCACGCCGAGGAGACCATCGAGACCGCCCTGGCCAGCCCGGAGGAGGCCGAACTGCTCGGCTCCGACGTCGGCCTGCCGATGCTGCTGCTGTCCCGGCACTCCTTCGACACCGAGGGCCGACCGGTCGAATGGGTCCGCTCCATCTACCGCGGAGATCGGTACAAGTTCGTCGCGCGACTCAACCCGCCCGCTTGATTCCATAACGGTGCGCAATCGCGTTTTCGCGCAGTGGCACCGCTTTTCGTTACACGTCGTGGGAGTCCTCACGAAAGAGGCCGAGGCGGAGAAATCCGGCCCCGCACGCGCGTTGGTGATGCAGATGTGCGACTCCAATTGCGTGTGTGAGGGAAATGGCGAGGGGTGGAGCGGATTCGGCTGAAGATCAGCCGGAGAAGCAGAGCGAGAAGAAGACGCAGGTGTCACCGGCGCAGGTCGGTGGCGCTGCGCTGGCGTCGGTGACGGCGGCGTTCCTGGGTTCGCGGCTCGGCGTCGCGGGAACCGTCGTGGGCGCGGGCCTGACCAGCGTGATCATCACGGTCGGCGGCGCGCTCTACCAGCGGTCGATCGAGAAGACGAGGGAGAAGGCGGTGGTCGCCGCCGCGCGGGCCTCGGTGCTGCGGCAGCGCAAGACCCAGTCCACCCAGGTCTCGGGAACCGAGGAGGCGACGCGGAAGATCCAGGTCACGGGCTTGCAGTGGCCGGGTGGCGAAGCCGTCGAGGAACCCTCCGCCGAGCGCTCCAGCACCCGGACCGTGCTCTCCCCACCGGTGCCGCGCCGCAGGTGGGGGCGCTGGACCCTGGTCGGCGCGACCTGCGCGGCGGTGTTCGCGGTGAGCATGCTGCTGGTGACCGGTTTCGAGGGCCTCACCGGCCGCCCGCTGTCGGGCGGTGACGGCACGACGCTCGGCCGAGTGCTCCAGCCCGCGCCGCGGACTCCGGTCAGGACCGAGCCCGTCGAGCCCACGACCAGCGAATCGGCGCCGACCAGCACGACGCCGTCGCCGGAACCATCCGCTCCGCCGACCAGCTCGCAGCAACCCGCCCCGAGCGCGCCGCCGACGCAACCACCGACGCAGCAGCCGAGCGAAACCGGTTCGCCCGCAACGCAATCCTCGACCACCGAACCGGTTCCCGAGTCGGCCGATCCGGGACTGCCGCTCCGATAAATGCGAAAAACGGTGAAATGCGCCTCATTCCGATCTTGATCGAGAAGCTATCGGAGTTGTTTTGCGCACATTGCGCTAAAAGCTGGATGTGATTCCCCTGAGGAAATCTGATACTGGACCGGCGACGGGGCCTTGAGAGATCAGGTCATCACAAGGGAGACACGAGATGAAACGTAGACTCGCGGCTCGCATTGCCGGGACCGTTCTGGTCACCGCGGGCACGGTCGCCGCGCTGACCATGCCGGCCACCGCCACCGCACCCACCGCCGTCCCGGTGGCGGGCACGCTGCTCGACGCGATGCAGCGCGACCTCGGCCTCACCAAGGAGCAGGCCCTCGACCGGCTCCAGCTCGAGTCCGCCGCTCAGCGCACCGAGAGCACCCTGCGCGACGCGTTGGCCGACTCCTTCGGCGGCGCCTACTTCGACTCCGCCACGGGCAAGCTCGTGGTCGGCGTGACCGACGCGGCCCGCTCCGAGCAGGTCCGCGCCGCCGGTGCCGAGGTCCGCCAGGTCGCCTTCAGCACCAAGCAGCTCAACGGGGTCGTCGACGGGCTCAACGCGGGCAAGGCGCAGGCGCCGAAGAGCGTCACCGGCTGGTACGCGAGCAACAAGCAGAACGCCGTCGTCGTCACCGTCAAGCCGGGTGCCGCCGCCGAGGGCGCGCAGTTCGCGCAGGCCGCGGGCGTGCCGACCGAAGCGGTGAAGGTCGTCGAGTCGCAGGAGCAGCCCCGGACGCTGATGGACGTGGTCGGCGGCAACGCCTACTACATCGGCAGCGGCGCTCGCTGCTCCGTCGGTTTCGCCGTGGAGGGCGGGTTCGTCTCCGCCGGCCACTGCGGCGGTACGGGCGACACCACCACCGAGCCCAGCGGCACCTTCGAGGGCTCGTCCTTCCCCGGTGATGACCACTCCTTCATCTCCGTCGGCACCGACGACAGCCCGCAAGCCGCGGTGAACGACTACAGCGGCGGCACGGTCGCCGTGGCCGGTTCCACGGAGGCCTCGGAGGGCGCGTCGATCTGCCGCTCCGGTTCCACCACCGGCTGGCACTGCGGCACGCTGGAGGCCAAGAACCAGTCCGTGCAGTACGAGCAGGGCACCGTCGAGGGGCTGACCCGCACCGACGTCTGCGCCGAGCCGGGCGACTCCGGTGGCTCGTTCATCTCGGGCGACCAGGCCCAGGGCATGACCTCGGGCGGTTCGGGCGACTGCACCAGCGGTGGCACGACCTACTTCCAGCCGGTCAACGAGGCACTGTCGGCTTACGGCGTCTCCCTGCTGACCCAGTGATCGGTGACAGCGGCTCCCGCTGACACCACTTCACGCACGACGACCCCCGGGATCTTCGGTCCCGGGGGTCGTTCGTCGTCAGGTCAGGGAAGCCGCGCCCGGAGGTCGCGGGCGGCGGCTTCGGGGTCGTCGGCGGCGGTGATCGCGCGGACCACCACGATGCGCTCGGCGCCCGCCTCGATCGCCTCGTCGAGGTTCTCGGGGCCGATGCCGCCGATGGCGAACCACGGACGGCCGTGCCCCCGGTGCTCGGCGGTGTGCCGGACCAGGTCGATGCCCGCGGCGGGACGTCCGGGCTTGGTCGGAGTCGTCCACACCGGCCCGGTGCAGAAGTAGTCCACGCCCGGTTCGGTCGCCGCCGAGTCGGCCTGGGCGATGTCGTGCGTGGAGCGGCCGATCGCCACCTGGTCGCCGACGATGCGGCGGGCGATGTCCACCGGCAGGTCGTCCTGGCCCAGGTGCAGCACGTCGGCCTCCGCGGCCAGCGCGACGTCCGCGCGGTCGTTGACCGCCAGCAGCGCACCGTGCCGCACGCAGGCCTCGGCCAGCACCTCCAGCGCGGCGAGCTCGTGGCGGGCCTCCAGCGGAGCACCGCCCGGGCCCTTGTCGCGCAGCTGGATGATGTCGACACCACCGGCGAGCGCGGCGTCGGCGAACTCCGCGAGGTCACCTCGCTCGCTGCGAGCGTCGGTGCACAGGTACAACTTCGCCTCGGCCAGGCGAGCGCGAATCCCGAAGCCGTCCAATCCAGGCATGTCCCCAGCCTAAGCCTTGTTTCGTGGTTGCTTCGCTCGGCGGTGCCAGTGGCAGGGCCTGAGCGTTCCGTGGACTCCGTGCGCCGCTCCTGATGTACGGCGTCCCGGCGTACTCGCCGCGAAGCCGTTGAAGAACCTGCTGGCTGAGTCCGCACCTGAAGCAGCGGCTCCGCGGCCCTCCTCAGCAGATCCTCCGGACCAGGCGCTGACGTGGCGATCTGTTGACGGGTACGGTGGACGGTGGTGAGCACGGGAGCCCGGCGGACCGGGCTGAGAGGGAGCGCAGGGCTCCGACCGTCGAACCTGATCCGGGTCATGCCGGCGCAGGGAGCGTGGAGTTGTCTGGGAAGAGAACCGATCATGTCGTCGTGGTGGGCGGCGGAGTCGTCGGCCTGTCCGTGGCCTGGCGCGCCGCAGCGGCCGGGAACCGGGTGAGCCTGGTCGATCCGGCCCCCGCCTCAGGTGCCTCGTACGTCGCGGGCGGGATGCTCGCGCCTCTCGCCGAGGCGTGGCCAGGCGAGGAAGAACTGCTCGAACTGGGCTCGACGTCGCTGAACCGCTGGCCGGACTTCGCCGACGAGCTCAGCCGCGCGTCCGGTCTGCCGTCCGGGCTGCGCACCGAGGGCACGCTGATGTTCGGCGTCGACGGCGCCGACCGCGAAGAGCTCGACACCGTCGCCGGATACCTGGCAGGGCTGGGCCGCAGCGTGACCCGGTTGACGGGCCGCGAACTGCGCAGGCGGGAGCCCTCGCTGGGCCCCGCGGTGCGCGGTGGGCTGGAGGTGCCGGGCGATCTCGCGGTGGACAACCGGCTCGCGCTGACCGCGCTGCGCGCGGCGGCGGAAGCGGCGGGCGTGGAGTTCATCGCCGAACGCGCCGAGGCGGTCCGGCCGGGCGCGGTCGAGCTCGCCGAGTCCACTGTGGAGTGCGATGTCGCGGTGATCTCCGCAGGCGCGCACTCGGGTTCGCTGCACCCGGCGCTCGCCGACCGGATCCGCCCGGTCAAGGGCGAGATCCTGCGGCTGCGGCGACGAGCCACCGCGCTGCCACCGCCGACCCGCACGGTGCGGGGCCCGGTGCGCGGCAGGCCCTGCTACCTGGTGCCGCGCGACGACGGGGGAGTGGTGCTCGGCGCCACCCAGCACGAGGTCGGCTTCGACACCGAGGTCACCGTCGGCGGCGTCCGCGACCTGCTCGCCGACGCCGAGACCGTGATGCCGGGCATCGCCGAGTACGCGCTGGTCGAGGCCACCGCCGGGTTGCGCCCGAGCACCACCGACAACCTGCCGGTGATCGGCTGGCTGGAGCCGGGAGTGCTCGCCGCCACCGGACACCACCGGGGCGGGTTCCTGCTCACGCCGGTCACCGTCGACGCCGTGCTGGCGCTGCTGCGCGGCGAAGAGCCGGAACCGCTGATCAAGGCCACCGATCCGAGCCGTTTGGGAGGGCAGCAGTGAACGTCGTGATCAACGGCGAAGCACGGGAGGTCGCCGCGGGCGCCACCCTCGCGTCCGTGCTGGACGACTTCGGCGTGCCGGAACGAGGTGTGGCCGTGGCTCTGGACGGCGCGGTGGTGCCGCGCGCGTCGTGGCCCACCACGGAGCTGCACGCCGACGCAGGCATCGAAGTCCTCACCGCAGTGCAAGGAGGGTGACCGTGGACGACCCATTGCTGATCGCCGGCCGCGAGTTCGGATCGCGCCTGATCACCGGGACCGGTGGGGCGAACAACCTCGCCGTGCTGGAGCGCGCGCTGATCGCCTCCGGAACCGAGCTGACGACCGTCGCGATGCGCCGCGCCGACGCGGGTGGCGGCACCGGTGTCCTCGACCTGCTGCGCAAGCTCGGCATCGAGGCACTGCCCAACACGGCGGGCTGCCGCACCGCCGCCGAAGCGGTGCTCACCGCGCAGCTCGCCCGCGAAGCCTTGGAGACGAATTGGGTCAAGCTGGAGGTGGTGGCCGACGAGGACACCCTCCTGCCCGACCCGATCGAGCTCCTGGACGCGGCGGAGCAGCTGGTGGACCAGGGTTTCGTCGTCCTCGCCTACACCAACGACGACCCGGTCCTGGCGCTGAAGCTGGAGGAGGTCGGCTGCGCTGCGGTCATGCCGCTCGGCTCGCCGATCGGCACCGGGCTGGGCATCCGCAACCCGCACAACATCGAGATGATCGTGTCCCGCGCCAACGTCCCGATCGTCCTCGACGCGGGCATCGGCACGGCCTCCGACGCGGCCCTGGCGATGGAGCTCGGCTGCTCGGCGGTCCTGCTGGCCACCGCCGTCACCCGCGCCCAGGACCCGGAGCGCATGGCCACAGCCATGCGCAGCGCCGTCGAAGCAGGCCGCCTCGCCTCCCAGGCAGGCAGAATCCCCCAACGCTTCTGGGCCCAAGCCTCAAGCCCAGGCACCCCCATGGGCTGACACCCGAACACCCCACTGACACCACGCCCGAGCGCGGCGCAGCCTTCGAACTTCGCGCGAAGTTCGAAGGCTCCCCCGCGCTCGGGCGTGTCTGCCCAGGTCAGGGCCCGAAGCCCGGGGCTGTTGTCGAATTTCGCGCGAAATTCGACCGCGAAAGTTCCGACTCGAATTTCGCGCGAAATTCGACATGCCCGGCCTCAGCGGATGTGGAGGCGTTCGGGGCGGACGAAGCTGATCGTGTAGCTCTTCCAGGGGTTGTCGTAGCCGAAGGTCCGGTCGATGGCCTGGCGGGCGTGGAGGGCGTTCTCGACCAGGGAGCTCGCCAGGAGTTCCGAGGCCGGGGCGCCGCTGGCCGGGATGTCGGGGATCTTCGCCGTGGACTTGCCGCCCAGCAGGTCGTCGACCGCGCGCAGCGCCGGGACCGCGACCTTGCGCTCCTCGGCGGGGCGGAAGGCCAGCGTGGCGACGTCCTGGCGGAGAGCGTCGAGCGCGATCGCCGCGGCGCGGGTGGCGTGGTTGTCGTCGGTCTCCTCGCCGGTGCCGTCGAGCAGCGCGGGCATGCCCAGCAGGTCCTGGGTGCGGCGCAGCGCCAGCACGTTCGCGGCCTGCAGCGCCTTCGGGAGATCGGCGCCCTGGCCGGAGGCGCGGACGCTGCGCAGCAGCTCCGAGACCGACCAGACGGTGGAGCGGACCGCGCCGCGCACGTCCGGGACGATGCTGCTCGGCAGCACCAGGTAGCTCACGTAGCCGACGATCAGCGCGATCGCCGCACCCACCGCCGTGTTGGCGGCGAAGCTGATCCCGACGTTGACCAGCGGGCGGTCCAGCGCCATCGCCTGGTCCACCACGGTGATCACGATCAGGCAGCCCAGCACCACCTGGTACTCGGCGCGCAGCCTCGGCATGTTCAGCAGCATCCCGCCGATGACCAGCGGGATCAGCAGGTAGGCGCCCGGCAGCAGGGTGATCAGGATGGCCAGGGCGGTCACGCCCAGCACCGCGCCACCGGTGCGTTCCAGCGCGCCGGTCATGCTGTCGCGGGCCGCCGGAGCGAGGACCACGTACAGCGCGAGCAGCAGGCTCGACGCCGACGGGTCGCGCAGCAGCAGCACGATCACCATGCCGACCGCGACCGCCAGCGTGCAGCGCAGCGCGTGCCGGAACAGCGAGGACCGGAACGACAGGTGCGCGCGCACCGCGCCCAGCAGCCGTTCCCGCAGGGCGCCGTCCTCGGCGGGCGGCACCGGGCTCTCGTCGCGGTTGACCACGGCGGCGCGGATCCGGTCCAGGCCCTGGTTCACGCCGGCGACGGCGTCGGGCATGTCCTGCCGCCCGCCCCGGGCGATGACGGCCTGGGCGGGGTCGCGGCGGGCGGCCATCGGCAGGCCCGTGCAGGCGCGGGAGCGGATCGCGCGAGCGAGCTCGGAGGCGACCAGGTCGGCCTCGGCGACGATCTCGCGGAGCCGCTCGGCCTCGATCCGGTCGCTCTGCTGGGCCTGCGCGAGCAGCGTCTCGCGGGCGGCGCGGAACCGGGCCGAACCCGCCAGGACCTGCCCGAGCCAGGTGCTCGAACCGTCGGCGCGCCACGCGGCGGAGGCTGATTCGAGCACGCCGGGACCGGGTGTCAGCAGCGTCCGGGCCACCGCGACACGGGTCGCGTGCCCGGGGTCGCCGACCCCGATGATCACCCGCAGCAGCAGCGCGAACAGCCCACCGGCGGCGGTCGAGGCCAGCAGGACCAGGAACGGCTGGTCGTTGCCGATGCCGGTCGTGGTGGTCACCAGGGTCGCGGCGGCGAAGATCTGCCCGCCGATGCGGTAGTGCTCACCCAGCGCGGGCAGCATCCCGGTGCCGAACACGACCACCGCGACGGCGAGCCCGGCCAGCACCGGGACCTTGGTCAGCATCGGGCCGAGGGCCATCATCAGCACCAGCGCCGGCGTCAGCCACATGAACCTGCGCAGATCGGAGCGCAGCGCCTGACCGCTGGTGGCGGTCAGCGCCAGCACGGTGGTCAGCGCTCCCAGCAGCACCGGGGTCTGCAGCTCGAAGAACCCGCCCGCGAACGTTCCGGCGATCACGGCGAGCACCACCAGCAGCACGTATTGGCGCTGCCGAGGATCCGGCGCACCCGCCTCGGTGGCCATCCATCCCCGTGCCCTTGTCAACACCGCTCTAGCCACGCTCTCGCAAACCCCTGTCGTCCCTCGCCGCGCACTCCAGGTTCCGCGCCTGGAATTACGCCCCTCCTCAACATATGTCGACGAGCGGCACCTATCGGGTTACAGGATGCCGACGAGAATCACTCAAATGATTGGTCAGTACGAGCGAGGGCTGACCCGCCAGAAGGTCGAGACCGGTCCCACGCCGGCGCCGAGCGGGTAGGCGTCGGCGACGCTGCGGGTGACGAACCGCTTGCCCCCGCGCACCGCGTCCGGCATCGAGGCCCCCTTGGCCAGCGCGGCGGTGATCGCCGAGGCGAACACGTCGCCCGCGCCGTGGGTGTGCTCGGTGGCGTAGCGCGGGCCGGGCAGCTCGATGGACTCCGTGCCGTTGAAGAGCAGGTCGACGCACTCGGGGTCGTCGGGCAGGTGGCCGCTCTTGATCAGCACCCACTCCGGCCCGAAGGCGTGGATCGCCTTGGCCGCGTCCAGCAGGTCCTCGCGGGTGCGCGCGTCGATGCCGGTGAGCAGCCGCACCTCGTCGAGGTTCGGGGTGACCAGCGTGGCCCGGGGGAACGCCCGGTGGCGCAGCGCGTCGAGCGCGTCCGTTCGCAGCAGCGGTTCACCGCTGCGCGACGCGGCCACCGGATCCACCACGAAGGGCGTCCGGCCGCTGCGGCCGATCCCGTGCCGGTCGCAGGCGTCCAGGACGGCGTCGATGGTGGCGGCCGAGGCCAGCACCCCGGTCTTGGCCGCGCCGACGCCGATGTCGGAGGCCACCGCGTCGATCTGCGCGGCCACCGTCTCCGGCGGGATCTCCACGAGCCCGGTCACGCCGACGGTGTTCTGCACTGTCACCGCCGTCACGGCGGTCATGCCGTGCACCCCGCAGGCGAAGAAGGTCCGCAGGTCGGCGTGCATGCCCGCACTTCCGCCGGAATCCGATCCGGCGATGGTCAGCGCGGTGGGCGGAGCGGTCTCGTCGTGCATTCCCAGCATGCTACGTGCCGCGTGATCCCCTCCGATCGCGCCTCGGCGCGCTCGTGACCAGGCAGTTCGTCGGAGAGCGCGGTGCGTGACGGCAGCGGCACGCGAGGCGATCGACTTCGTGCCGCCCACCGACGGATCTGAGCAGCCGGGACGGCTCGGCAGGAGCCGCCCCGGCTTCGCGATCAGTCCTTGGCCGCGAGCGGCAGGTAGACCTCGCCGCCGGTGCGGGTGAACTCCTCGGACTTCTCCGCCATGCCCGCCTCGATCGCCTCCACGCTGGTGAGGCCGTGCTCCTCGGCGTACTTGCGAACGTCCTGGGTGATCTTCATCGAGCAGAACTTCGGGCCGCACATGGAGCAGAAGTGCGCCGTCTTCGCCGGTTCCGCGGGCAGCGTCTCGTCGTGGAAGGCGCGTGCCGTGTCCGGGTCCAGCGACAGGTTGAACTGGTCGGTCCAGCGGAACTCGAAGCGGGCGGTGGACAGCGCGTCGTCCCGCTCCTGGGCGCGGGGGTGCCCCTTGGCCAGGTCGGCGGCGTGCGCGGCGATCTTGTAGGTGATCACGCCGGTCTTGACGTCGTCCCGGTTCGGCAGGCCGAGGTGCTCCTTGGGGGTGACGTAGCAGAGCATCGCGGTGCCGGCCTGGGCGATCATCGCCGCGCCGATGCCGGAGGTGATGTGGTCGTAGGCCGGTGCGATGTCGGTGGTCAGCGGGCCGAGCGTGTAGAA
Organism: Saccharopolyspora terrae; assembly: GCF_004348435.1. NCBI lineage: Bacteria > Bacillati > Actinomycetota > Actinomycetes > Pseudonocardiales > Pseudonocardiaceae > Saccharopolyspora > Saccharopolyspora terrae. Next base: position 19,076 of record NZ_SMKS01000034.1, read on the forward strand.
CGGCGCCTCACCGCACAGCTCCTCCTCCAGCCGCACGTTCTCCGCGATCTTGTGCATCGGCACGTGGCCGGGTCCCTCGATCATCACCTGCACGTCGTGCTCGCGGGCGATGTGGGTGAGCTCGCCGAGGGTCTCCAGCTCGGCGAACTGGGCGCGGTCGTTGGCGTCGGCGATCGAGCCCGGCCGCAGGCCGTCGCCCAGCGAGAACGTCACGTCGTAGGCGCGCAGGATCTCGCACAGCTCGCTGTAGTGGGTGTAGAGGAAGCTCTCCTTGTGGTGCGCCAGGCACCAGGCCGCCATGATCGACCCGCCGCGCGAGACGATCCCGGTCACGCGCTGGGCGGTCAGCGGGACGTAGCGCAGCAGCACGCCCGCGTGCACGGTCATGTAGTCCACGCCCTGCTCGCACTGCTCGATCACGGTGTCCCGGTAGATCTCCCAGGTCAGCGAGGCCGGATCGCCGTCGACCTTCTCCAGCGCCTGGTAGATCGGCACGGTCCCGATCGGCACGGGGGAGTTGCGCAGGATGCGCTCGCGGGTCTCGTGGATGCGCTTGCCGGTGGACAGGTCCATCACCGTGTCGGCGCCCCAGCGGGTCGCCCACACCATCTTCTCCACCTCCTCCTCGACCGAGGAGGTGACCGCGGAGTTGCCGATGTTGGCGTTGACCTTGACCAGGAAGTTCTTGCCGATGATCATCGGCTCGCTCTCCGGGTGGCACCGGTTCGCCGGGATCACCGCGCGGCCCGAGGCGACCTCGTCGCGCACGAACTCAGGTGAGACCCCCTCGCGGTGCGCGATGTACTCCATCTCGCGGGTGATCGCACCCGCCTTCGCCCAGCCCAGCTGGGTGTTGTGCTCCCGTCCGTCCTGCCATCCCGCTCGCGTTCGAGGCAGTCCACTGTGGACATCCACGGTGGCGTTGTCGTCGGTGTACGGCCCTGACGTGTCGTAGACGTCGAGGTGCTCACCGTTGGTCAGCTCGATGCGGCGGAACGGCACTCGCAGCCCGGTTTCGGTGCTGCTGAAGACCTTTCGGGATCCCTCGATGGGTCCCGTGGTGATTCCGGATGCGTTCGGATACACGTCGGCCATTGCCGTCCACTCCCTACGCCGGCATTACCCGGTCAGGTTCGTGCGGTCGGCGACCCCGGAGTTCTCCAGTCGCCCTCTCAGCCCGCTCTTGGTGCGAGCTCCCGCGGATTGACTTGTTCGCCGCCGAGGCTACGGGGGTGCGGCGGCCGATGACAACAGGGTCATCCGTCCGGCCGCACTCGGCTCACTCGGCGAACGGGTCGCCCATCTCGGCCGGGTCCCAGCTCAGGCCGGGCACGCCCCACTCGTTGCGCTTGATCATCTTCTTGGCCGCGCGGGCGTGCCTGCCGGTGAGCCGGTCCAGGTAGACGTAGCCGTCGAGGTGGTCGGTCTCGTGCTGCAGGCAGCGCGCGAAGAACCCGGTTCCCTCGACCTCCACCGGCTTTCCGTCCACATCGGACCCGGTGACCTTCGCCCAGCTCGCCCGGCCGGTCGGGTACGACTCGCCGGGGACCGACAGGCAGCCCTCCCAGTCGTCGTCCGGGTCGGGCATGGTCTCCGGGACCTCCGAGGTCGTCAGCTCGGGGTTGATCACCAGACCGCGGTGCTGCACGCCCTCGTCGTCCGGGCAGTCGTAGACGAACAACCGCAGGTCGACGCCGATCTGGTTGGCTGCCAGGCCCACGCCGTTGGCGGCGGCCATCGTCTCGAACATGTCCTCGACGAGAGCGCGCAGCTCGTCGTCGAAGCGCTCCACCCGGCGAGTCGGGTTGTGCAGCACGGGGTCGCCGTAGACGCGGATGGGGTGAACAGCCATGCGCGGACTCTATCGGTACCCCAGGTGGCCCGGCCGGGGTGCGCTCTTGCGCGCGGAACAGGGGTGTGATCGGCTCACCGCCCGGATCACGGCATGGTTCAATTGGTCACCGGGAATGACAGCCGTGTGATTCTCCGCGACCGAATCGCGAGGCGAGGAGCCGGATGGACGCCGCTCAGATGCTGACCGCGCAGGAGATCGCCCGTCAGTGCGAACAACTCGCGCGCACGCACGGGCGTCAGCAGGCGCCGGAGCGTCGGCGGCTCACCCTCGCCGACCCGATCACCCAGCCCATCGAGCGGATCGTCGAACCGCCGCCGGACGAGCCCGAACAGGGCCCCGCGGACCGGGATCTGACCGATCGGGAGCTGGGGATCCTCGCCTTCGAAGCGCAGTGGTGGAAGCGCTCGGGCAAGAAGGACATCGCGATCCGGGAACTGTTCGACATGTCCGCGTCGCGGTACTACCAACTGCTCAACACGCTGCTGGATTCCCCCGCCGCGTTCAGCGCGGACCCTATGCTGATCAAGAGACTGCGCAAGGCACGGGCGGCACGACAGCGCGCGAGGGCCGCTCAACGACTGGGAATCGAGTTGCACTGATGAGTGTTGGGGAACCGTCCGGCGGGCCCGGCGGGGCCAAGCTGATCGGCCTGGGTCTGATCGGAATCGGCGTGCTCGCGGCCGTGTTCGGGACCGTGACCCTGATGTCCGGCGAGCCCTCGGACACCGCTCAACCGTCGCCGCAGGAGCCCACCTCGCAGGTGCAGCCGCCGCCGGAACCCGCGCCGTCCCCGGTCGTCCCGCCCGTGCAGCCGCCGCCGGTCCAGCCTCCGGCAGCGCAGCCGCCGGTGGTCCAGCCCCCGACGGCTCAGCCGCCGACAGCCGAGCAGCCGGGTTCGGGCAGCGCCCAGACCCCTGGTTCTGGGCAGGACGTCCCGGTGGGTTCCGGCAAGGGCAGCGAGCAGATCATCGTGCGGGTCTACAACAACTCGACGATCTCCGGGTTGGCGCACCGCGCCGCCGAGGACCTGCGCAAGGCCGGGTACGACGTGCCCGAGGTCGGCAACTACGCCAAGGGCAAGATCCCGACCACCACGGTCTACTTCCGGCCCGGCACCGACGAGGAGCGCCAGGCCAAGGAGCTCGCCGCCCGCATCGGCGCCCGCGCCGACGCCCGCTTCGACGGGATACAGGACGCCACGCCCGGCCTGATCGCGATCATCACCAACGACTACAAGGGCCCTTCCGTCGGGAAGTGATCCCTCGAACCCCACGTGAGGGTTCGAGCCCCCACCGCACGTCTGTGACGCCGTGACCTGGGCCTTTCGAATTTCGCGCGAAATTCGAGGGCGAAAGTTCCGACTCGAATTTCGCGCGAAATTCGAATCGCCCCCCGCGCTCGGGCGTGTATGTCCTGGTCGGGGGCTGGAGTCGGATTTCGCGCGAGTCGGGACGGTCCCCGGGGTCAGCGGTGGTTCTCGGCGTAGGCGGCGAGGGTTTCGAGCTGGGCCGCGTCCAGGGACGGGCGGACCGCCTCGCGGGCCGTGGCGAGGTGGGTGGCCGTGACCTCGGCGGCGGTGATGGATTCCCGCATGGCCGTGAGCGCTGCTTCGCGGACCAGGGCCGTGCAGTCGGCGGCCGAGTAGCCGTCGAGGGTTCCGGCCAGCTCCGCCAGGTCGACGTCGTCGGACAGCGGGGTGTTCTTCGCCGCTGCGGTGAGGATGGCCTGGCGGGCTTCGGCGTCCGGCGGCGGGACGTAGACGAGGCGTTCCAGGCGGCCGGGTCGCAGCAGGGCCGGGTCGATGAGCTCCGGGCGGTTCGTGGCGGCCAGCACCACGACGTCGCGCATCGGTTCCACGCCGTCGAGCTCGGTGAGCAGGGACGCGACCACCCGATCCGACACACCGGAGTCCGAGGACTGGCCCCGACGCGGTGCCAGCGCGTCCACCTCGTCGAGGAAGACCAGCGCGGGTGAGGCGCCCCGGGCGCGCAGGAACAGCTCGCGGACGGCGCGCTCGGACTCGCCGACCCACTTGTCCATCAGCTCCGCGCCCTTGACGGTGAGCACGTTGAGCCGGCCGCTGCCCGCCAGCGCCCGCACGAGGTAGGTCTTGCCGCAGCCGGGAGGGCCGTAGAGCAGCACACCGCGCGGAGGATCGACTCCCAGGCGGGTGAACGAGTCCGGGTACTGCAGCGGCCACAGCACCGTCTCGGTGAGGGCCTGCTTGACCTCGGTCATGTCGCCGACGTCGTCGAGGGTGAGCCCGCCGGTCTGCAGGTTGTCCGATGTGGACATCGAGATCGGCCGCACCGAGGTCAGGGCGTCCAGCAGGTCCTGGCGGCGGATTCGCGGGTCGGCGGGGTCGTCGCGGTGGCGCAGCGCGGCGCCCAGGGCGGCTTCCCGGCACAGCGCCAGCAGGTCGGCGGCGACGAAACCCGGTGTGCGCTCGGCGATTTCGGCGAACCGGATGTCCTCGTCGAGCGGGGCGCCGCGCAGCAGCACGCCGAGCAGGTCGGCGCGGGTGGTGTCGTCGGGCAGCCCGATGGTGAGCTCGCGGTCGACCAGGCCCGGTTCGCGCAGCCGCGGATCGACCGACTGCGGGTTCGAGCTGGTGACGATCACGGCGAGCTCGTCGCGGCCGATGGCGTCGCGGATCGTCTCCAGGGCGACGGTGGCCAGCGGCGGCGGGTCGGACTCCGGCAGCAGCGCTTCGACGTCGGTGAGCAGCAGGACTCCGTCGCCGGAGGCGGCGGTGGCGCGGTCGACGGCCTCCCGCAGCCGGTTGGCGGCGGTGCGCGCCTCCAGGGCGGCGATGGTCGGGGCGGCGACCTCGACGAGCTCGGCGCCGATCTCGGCGCACACGGCGCGCACCAGCGTGGCCTTGCCGACTCCGGGCGGTCCGCTGATCAGCGCGCCCAGCCGGGGTTCGGCGCCGAGCCTGCGCAGCAGTTCGGGCTGGTCGAAGGCCAGCCGGAGCCATTCGGTCAGGCGGCGCGCGGTGTCGCGCGAGCCCACCAGGTCGGTCACCGGAACGGGGGCGTGCGGCTCGTCGACGGGCTCCGGCGCCGCGCGCTGCGATGGGGAGTCGGTTGCGGCGGAGCGGTTCTCGGACTTCGCGCCGTCCAGCCACTCGACCACTGTGGACGATTGGACGGCCACGGCTCCGGCGGGCTCGGTCGCGGCGACGGTGATCAGCTCGTTGGTCCAGGTCAGGCCGATGGCGGCGGACATCTGGCGTCGCACCTCACCCGCCCGGGACGAGGAGGACGGGGAGAGGTCCTGCGGCAGCAGCGACACCGCGTCGCCGAGGGAGAAGACCTTGCCGGTCAGCGCCAGCCGGGCGGTCTCGGGCGAGACGGTCGCCCGCGCCATCCGCGAGCCGGTGATCGAGATCCGCTTGGCGACCTCCACCTGCGCCGGGGCGACGGCCACGGATGAGCCCTCGGTCACCCCGAGGTTGAGCAGCGCGACGTCGTCGAGCAGCAGGAACCCGGTCGGTGAGGTGCTCTCCGCGGCGGCGGCCAGGGCGACGGTCTCGCGCGCGCCGGTGAGCCGCACCGCGCTCCACGGTCGCAGGTCCAGGGCGTCCAGCACCTCGGGGTGCAGCCGCACGACCCCGCGCCGGGTGTCGCGGGCGGACGTGGAGACGCGGGCGGTCAAGCTGATCGAAGCCACCCCACCGACCCTAGCCGCTCGCAGCGGGAGGCGACGTGGTCAACGGTGGTGGGGCGAGGGGCGGTGCTGGTCCGAAGCGCCCATGATCGATGTCCTTCTCGTTCGGACCAGAACCGCCGCGCGCCTCAGTAGTCGTCGCGGTTGCGGCGGAGTTCGAGGCGGCGCCAGCTGCGCCGGGGGTGCCCCGGCCCGGTGGGGCGGCGGGGGAGTCGCACGCGGCGCGCGGCACCGGCCACGCTGCGGCGCAGCGGGGGGCGGATGCCCAGCCGGCGCTGGGTGTTGCGGCGGATCGCCCGGCGCTCCCGGGGAGCGGCGTCCCACGCCTCCGGGTGCCGCGAGAGCCACTGGTAGCGGTAGACCGCGTAGGGGACGTGCAGCAGGTACAGCACCATCGCGACGGCCAGCGAGATCAGCGGGAACACCACGACCAGCGCGGCCAGCAGCGCGACGCCCACCAGCAGCGGGGCCACGAACTTCGGCGGGACCTTCACGGTCTTCAGCGACAGGGTGGGCACCCGGCTGACGGCCAGCGCGGCGATCAGCACCATCCACACCATGACCACGCTCTGGTTGGCCCACCAGCCCGGGTAGCCGAAGTGCGCGGTCAGGGCGAGCGGCAGCAGCGCCAGCAGCCCGGCCGCGGGGGCGGGCACGCCGACGAAGAACTCCTTGGTGAACGGCGGCTGCTCGGCGTCGTCGAGCAGCGTGTTGAACCGGGCGAGCCGCAGCACCATGCAGACCGCGAAGATCAGCGACACCACCCAACCGGCCCGGTTGTCCTGCATGTGCCAGGCGTAGAGCGTCAACGCCGGGGCCACGCCGAAGGACATCGCGTCGGCCAGGGAGTCCAGCTCGGCGCCCATCTTGGAGGTGGCGTCGAGCAGCCGGGCGATCCGGCCGTCGAGGCCGTCGAGCACCGCGGCGACGGCGACGGACCCGATCGCGAAGGTCAGCTGCCCGTTGAGGGCGAACTGGATCGCGGACAGGCCCGCGCACATCGCCAGCACGGTGATCGCATTGGGCAGCAGCCGGACGCCGGGGGTGGTCCGCATGCTCATCGGTCGCGCTTCCCCCTGGGCAGTTCGGCGAGCGGGGTCTCGCCGCCGATGGTGCGCTGGCCGGGCTCGACCAGGACCTTGCTGTCGGCGGGGACGTAGAGGTCCACGCGGGAGCCGAACCGGATGAGGCCGTAGGTGTTGCCCGCGGTCACGGTGTCGCCCTCGGCGACCTCGCAGACGATGCGGCGGGCGACGAGCCCGGCGATCTGCACGACGGCGACTCGGGTGCCGTCCTGGGCGCGGATGGCCATCGAGTTGCGCTCGTTGTCCTCGCTGGCCTTGTCCAGGTCGGCGGAGAGGAACTTGCCCGGCCGGTAGACGATCTTGTCGATCTTGCCGCTGACCGGGACGCGCTGGACGTGCACGTCGAAGATGGTCAGGAAGGTGCTGATGCGGATCATCGGCGTCTCGCCGAAGCCGAGCTCGGCCGGCGGCACGGCGCTCTCGACGTGCGCGACGGCGCCGTCGGCGGCGGCCACGGCCAGGCCTTCGCGGGTCGGGGTGGTGCGGGCGGGCTCGCGGAAGAACCACGCGCACCAGGCGGTGAGCACGGCGCCGACCACGCCCAGCGGGCGCCAGATGCGGCGGAGCACCAGCGTGGCGACGGCGGCGCCTATGACGAACGGCCTGCCTGCCGGGTGCATCGGCGGAACGGTGTCCTTGGCCAGCGCGATCAGGTGCGCCAGCGGGCTCTCTTGGGTGCTGCTCATCGAGGTAGTCGCGCCCCTGCGTCGGAGGTCATGTCAGCGCGGCGCGGTAGTCCTGCCTGCGCCGTAGACGTACAGCATCGCGGACGCCTCGTTCTCACCGTCGCCAGGGGGCGCAGTCGATCAAGAACAACCCACATGACCTGCACGTATCTCAAGCGGAATGCTACCGCCCACACGACCAAGAGTCACACGTACGGGTGAACCCCCCAACCGTCAGGCAACCGGCGAAGCCGGTTTCTCTTCACCCCACCCGAGCAACCGGCACCGCCGCGGGTTCCGAGACGTCGCCTGGGGAGGACGCCGTGACGCCGTGTATTGGCATACATCAGGAGCGGCGCCCGGACCCAAGGCGGCGTCTCAGGTTCCGCCACCCGCACCGCCCATCAACAAGACCACGACCCCAGGCACAAAGAACAAAGAGGCCGTTCGGCGCCTCCCCGTAGGTGCCGAACGGCCTCTTTGATTTCGGGTCCGTGCGCCCCCCGACGGCGCACGGCCCTCTTTTCGCGGTCCGCGACACCCGGCAAGCGAGGGTGCCGTTGCGGACACGAAGGAGACGGAGCTGATCAACGTTTCGTGACGCGGTTTCTAGTGTAATTGAGTTCACAGTATCTCCGTAGCCGCTAACGGAGGACGTTGGGAACGTGTTCAGTAACTCCGCGTCAACAAGACGCCTGCGGGCTCCACGTCAGGGTGGCGGTCATTCCAGGGACAGGGCGGGCTCGTCCAGCTCCATGCGGGCTCCCATCAGCTCGGCCAGCCCGTGGTACGGCTCCCCGTGCTCGACGCCGTCGGCGGTGCTGTGCAGGGTCAGCACGGACACGCCGTCGTCCCCGCCGGAGGCCACCCGCACCTCGTCGAGCGTCGACATCGCGTACTCGTCGAGGTAGAGGTCCAGCTCCAGCGACCAGCCGGCCTTCTCCTGGTCGAGGCGGGCGCTGGCCACGTCGCGGCTGTCCACCCACTGCGCCCCGGAGCGCTCCCGCAGCTCGTTCACCGGCCGCGAGGCCAGCTCGCTGAGCTGCTCCTGCTCGGCCTCCCTGAGCCGGGCCAGGGTGCCCGCGAGCAGTCGTTTCGCGGCGCTGGCGTCGCTGGGGAGCAGCAGCAGGCCTCGATCGCTGACCAACAGGTCGTACGCCTGGCCCGAGCACTGCACCGGGCTGACGATCCCGGCCAGCGAGGGCTCCGGCTCCTCGGCGGGCTCGCGGGTGTGGTGCAGCGGGACGCCCAGGTCGACCAGCACCCGGTGCAGCCCGGGGATGAGCCGCGGGTCGGCGACGGCCGGGCGGACCAGGCGGTCGGGGTCCAGCGGGCGCCCGTTGGCCAGCCGCACCGCGGGCGGGCCGCCCCAGTCCAGCTCGTGGTGGGCGCGGCGGGCGCAGATCAGCGCGTCGATGACGGTGCAGCCGAGGAGTTCGGTGAGCGTGTCCTCGGCGGTCTGGTCGATCATCGACGGGTGCAGGCCCGGGTTGAGCACGGGGTTGATGAGGTCGCGGCCGTGGCCGCGGTGGATGGCGGCGAGGATGCCCTGGATCGTCGGGTCCACGCCCAGCCCGCACTGGTGGGCGGCCGCGCTGAGCTGCGAGGCCTTCTCGGCGGCCTGCGCCGCCCCGGCCTGCCGGACGACCTCCGGCCACTGCATCCTGGGACCTAACGAGTCGACCAGCAGCCGGTCCTCCAGCTCGGGAACGGCGTTGCGCGGCTTGCGCAGGATCGCGAACGCCGGACGCTCGTCGGCCTCCTTGTCGGCGGCCTTGAGCCGCTTCATCAGCTCGACCCTCGCGCGCACCGGCAGCTTGCCGCGCTCCTCGGCGATGGCCTGCTTGGCGCGCTCGGCCAGCGCGGGCTTGCGCGCGGGGTGGTCCATGAAGCTGCGGAAGCCCAGCAGCACGTCGGGTGCGTGGCCGATGCTGGCGGCCATGCTCAGGTACGCGTCGGCGTACTCGCGCCAGCCGATCTCGACCGCGACGGACTTGCGCAGCGCCATCACCGCGGTCCGCTTGCCCGCGAGGCGCACCGCGGCGGCGTCCCCGGCGAGCACGAGCTCCTTGGTGGTGGTGACCGCGATGGCGGTGAACAACCGGGCGTACCCGACGAACAGCCACTTCACCGGGCCGGTGGTGAGCCCGTCGACGGTGCGCTGGACGCTGGCCAGCACCCGGTGGGCGGTCACCGTCAGCTTGCTGCGGCCGGTGAGGCGACCGACCGCGTGCGCCAGCGCCGCGCCGAGTTCGGAGGTGGTCAGCGCCGCGAGCATCGGCAGCCCGATCTCCAGGTACCGGGTGCGGGTGCGCAGTCCGAGCAGCGCGGTGTTCTCGCGGATCGCGACGCCCGGCTCGGAGGTGATGCGGATCTCGTCGGGCAGCGGGGAGTCGGTGGCGTCGACGAGCTGGTCGATCGTGCGCCACAGGTTGGGTTGGGAGACCCGGTCCACGGGCACGCCGCGCGGGCGGACCCGGTTGCGCAGCACCGCCCGCAGGCCGATGGCGAAGATCGCGCCGACGACGACGGCGGCGAAGGCGACCTTCATCCCTCCGACGGTGTCGCGGCGGAAGGTCATGCCCGCCATCATCAGCAGGCCGGCGACCAGGCCGAGGGACACGACGAAGAAACCGATGTGCAACGCCAGCGCCAAGGCGGCGCGCCAGGGGCCACGCACGTGCAAAACTCCGGAGGGGAAGTGGAAGGTCGGACTCGCAGTCTTCGCGACCGAAAGTCGAACCGTCAACGATGGTGTGACAAGCGATATCGACTTGATCTAGTCCAGCAACACCACGTCCACAGTGGACCCAGCGGGCATTTCGGTCACGTCCTCCGGGATCGCCAGCAGGCAGTTCGCCCTCGCGAGGCTACCCAGCAGGTGTGAACCCGGGGCTCCCTGCAGGCTGACCTCGCCGGACACCGGGTCGAACACCCCGCGTCGGAACTGCTGCCTGCGCGAGGGAGCGACCAGCGACTCGGCCAGCACGGCCTGCCGCCGGTGCCGCGTGGTCGTGGCGTGCCCTGCTGCGGCCAGCATCGCCGGACGCACGAAGACCTCGAACGAGACCATCGAGCTCACCGGGTTGCCGGGCAGCGTGACCACCGCGAACGCGTCCCGGTAGCGGCCGCAGCCCTGCGGCATCCCCGGCTGCATCGCGACCTTGGTGAACTCCACGCCGTTGCCGGCCAGGGCGTCCTTGACCACCTCGTACGCCCCGGCGCTGACCCCTCCCGAGGTGATCAGCAGGTCGGCGGAGTCCAGGTGGGTCTGCAGGACCTCGTGGAAGGCGTCGACGTCGTCGGGCACGAAGCGCAGCATCGTCGGCTCACCACCGGCCTCCTGCACGGCGGCGGCGAGCATCAGCCCGTTGGACTCGTAGATCTGCCCGAGCTGCAGCTCTTCCCCGGGCGCGACCAGTTCGGAGCCGGTCGAGAGCACCAGCACCCGCACCGGACGGTGCACGGGCAGCTCGGCGATGCCGACGGCGGCGGCCACGCCCAGCTGCGCGGCGCCCAGCCGGGTGCCCGCGGTGAGCACGGTGGTTCCCGCGGCGACGTCCTCGCCCGCGCGGCGCACGTGGGCGCCCGGCTGCACGGAACCGAACAGCGCCACCGTCTCGGTGCCGGCGTCGGTGCGCTCCACCGGGATCACCGCGTCGGCGCCCGGGGGCAGCTGCGCGCCGGTCATGATCCGGTGCGCGGTGCCGGGCTGCAGCGGCGGCACGTCCACCCGGCCGGCCGGGATGTCCTCGGAGACCGGCAGTTTCACCGGCTCGTCCTGCGTCGCCTCGGTCAGATCGACCGAGCGGACCGCGTAGCCGTCCATCGCGGAGTTGCTGAACGGCGGCAGCGAGATCGGGGCGACCAGGTCCTCGGCCAGGGCCAGGCCGAGGCAGTTCTGCAGCGGACGGGTCTCGACCGGCGTGCGGGTCAGCAGCGAAGCGACCTTCGCCCGGTGATCGGCGACCGACGTCAGCTCGTGGGCGGGGTTGTTGGACGACACGCACGCATCATCTGTCATCGGCACCCGCCGTGTCGCCATCGGCGTGGGATTGGTCGCTCCACGGCGCGATGGCACAATGCCCGGTTCGCCCGACGCCCGCGCCCTCCAGCACCGGTTCTCCGCGGGGTGGCGCGGACTTCCCCCGCCTCGGCGCCACCTACATAGAATCGCCGTGCCCGCGCCGACCGGTGGGGCCCTGAAGGGGGTTGTGCTGTGCAGGTCCGTACTCGTCACACGCCGTCGTACGGGGTCGCCCGGTTGATGCTGGCACCGGGGGAACCGGTGCGGGTGGAGTCCGGTTCGATGCTGGCCACCAGCTACGGGGTGACCGTCGAGTCGCGCGCGCAGGGCGGTTTCTTCAAGTCGCTGGCCCGGTCCGCGCTGGGCGGGGAGTCGTTCTACGTCTCCACCTACACGGCACCGCAGCAGGGCGGCTGGGTCGACGTGGCGCCGACGCTGCCCGGTGATCTCAACGTGCTGGAGCTCGACGGCCGGGTCGGCTGGTGCGTGACCAAGGGCTGCTGGTTGGCCTCGGCGAGCACGGTGCAGGTCGAGACCCAGTGGGGCGGCTTCCAGAACCTCTTCGGCGGCGAGGGCGGGTTCCTCACCCGGCTCAGCGGCCACGGCTCGGCGGTGGTGGCCTGCTACGGCGCGCTGGACGTGGTCACCCTGCAGCCCGGCGAGTACATCACGATCGACACCGGTCACGTCGTCGCCTACGCCGACACGGTGCAGAGTCAGCTGCGGCAGATGAACCAGGGCGTGGCGCAGTCGCTCAAGAGCGGCGAGGGCCTGGTCTTCGACTTCGCCGGGCCGGGGCAGGTGTTGACCCAGACCCGCAACCCGCGCGGCCTGGTCGGCTGGTTGCGCGCGAATGGTCTCGGACCGCGTTCCTGATTCGCTCGTTGAAAACGATCGATCATTGCGCCGGACCGCAATTGGTCTGACCCATTCGCTCCGGTCGTCATCGCGAGTGGTTTTCCCGTTGGGGGGCATTCGTCGCCGGTTTTGGTTCGGGTTTGAAAGCGATTGCGACAGTCGGGGGAATTAGCTCCCGTTGATGACGGAACGTGTCCGGAGAAGCCACCCGTTCGGCCCAGCGTTTAACGGAAAAGTCGTATTGCCGGACCCGCGACGAGCCCGATTTTCCGGAGTAGTGTGGCCGATGCTCCAGCGGCGCTAGCGCCGTGCATCACATTTCTTGAGGAGGACGCCGTGGCGGTCGGCACGGTCAAATGGTTCAACTCGGAGAAGGGCTACGGATTCATCGCGACGGACGGTGGCTCCGATGTGTTCGTCCACTACTCCGCAATCGACATGTCTGGTTTCCGCACCCTTTCTGAAGGGGATCGGGTCGAATTCGAGGTGAAAGCCGGCCGCGATGGCCGAACTCAAGCCGACGGCGTTCGCAAGGTCTGAAGAGAACTTCGCACCAGGTCGTCGTGCGGCCCGGTTCTCCCGGTCGGGGAACCGGGCCGCAGCGCGTCATCCCGAAACCTGCACCCGCACGTGATCTCAGCCGGTTAGGCTGCGGGACGTGTCGGAAGATTTGACCGGTCGCAGGCTCGGCCACTACAAGATCGACGGCGTGCTCGGTCGCGGTGGGATGAGCGTGATGTACCGCGCCACCGACGTCCGGCTCGGCCGCAAGGTCGCGTTGAAGGTGATGGGGGAGCACATCACCGGCGACGCGGAGTTCCGCGAGCGCTTCGTCGACGAAGCCCGCAACACCTCGGCGATCGACCACGCGAACATCGTGCCGCTGTACGACTTCGGCGAGGTCGACGGCATGCTGTTCATCGCGATGCGGCTGGTCGAGGGCACCGATCTGGCGGGGCTGATCTCCGACGGGCCGATCTCGCCGAAGCGCAGCCTGGAGCTGCTCGGGCAGATCGCCGAAGCGCTGGACATGCTGCACGAGCGCGGTCTGGTGCACCTCGACCTCAAACCGGCCAACGTGCTGGTCACCTCGCGCGAGTCCTCGCACGAGCACGTCTACCTCGCCGACTTCGGGCTGACCCGGCGCGGCGCGACCGGCCACCGCACGTCCTCCGGCGACTTCCTGGGCTCGCCGACCTACGCCGCCCCGGAGCACCTGCGCGGCGAGCCGGTCGACGGCCGCACCGACCAGTACGCGCTGGCCTGCATGCTCTTCGCCTGCCTGACCGGGCGTCCGCCGTTCCCGGGCTCGGTCCAGGAGGTCATCCAAGGGCACCTGGGCGCCGAGCCGCCCACGCCCGGATCGCTGGTGCTGCTGCCGCCGCCGATCGACGACGTGCTGCGCCGGGGCATGTCCAAGCGCGGCGACCAGCGCTACGCGAGCTGCCAGGATCTGATCGCCGCGGCCCGCGCCGCGCTGGGCCCGGCCGCCGGGGAGGCCCCGGCGCCGCCGCGCGTCGCGCAGCAGCCGGTGCCGCAGCCCGCTCACCCCGCGTCCCAGCCGTTCCCGCAGCAGATGCCCCAGCAGACCGGGCCGTACCCGCAGCAGTCCTACCCCGGCTACCAGCAGCAGCCGGTGCGGCTGCGCCCGCCGATGCCCGCCGGGTCCTCGTCGTTCACCAAGACCTCGTCGGGCGGTGCGGCGAAGTGGATCGTGCCGGTGCTGGTGGGCGTCGCGCTGCTGGTGATCGTGCTGTTGTTCGTGGTGATGGCCACGTCCGGGAGCGGTTCGAGCTCCGGGAGCACGCCGTCGACCGCCGAGCTGCCCACGTCGGTGCCGACCGCCGGAGGGTGAGACCGAGGCAGGTCGCTTGCACTCGCCATCGGTGAGTGCTAAACACGGTACTGGCACTCATCAAGGTTGAGTGCCAGGTCGGGACGGTGAGGTCGTTCCGGCGGCGCCACATGACGGCGTCGTCGCGCGATCGTCCGTCGCGGGCACCGAGCCTGGCCGAGCAGAGTCCTGCCGTCGTGCACGCCCCAGTGTGCACCGTCGGCGTCCAGACAGGTGGAGGACCACACCGCAATGGCCAAGATGATCGCGTTCGACGAGGACGCCCGCCGCGGTCTTGAGCGCGGCATGAACACCCTCGCCGACGCCGTCAAGGTGACGCTCGGCCCCAAGGGCCGGAATGTCGTGCTCGAGAAGAAGTGGGGCGCGCCGACCATCACCAACGACGGCGTCTCGATCGCCAAGGAGATCGAGCTCGAGGACCCGTGGGAGAAGATCGGGGCCGAGCTGGTCAAGGAGGTCGCGAAGAAGACCGACGACGTCGCGGGTGACGGCACCACCACCGCCACCGTGCTCGCCCAGGCCCTGGTTCGCGAGGGTCTGCGCAACGTCGCGGCCGGCGCCTCCCCGATCGCTCTGAAGAAGGGCATCGAGAAGGCCACCGAGGCGATCGCCGAGCAGCTGCTCAAGAACGCCAAGGAAATCGAGACCAAGGACCAGATCGCCGCCACCGCCGCGATCTCCGCCGGCGACCGCCAGATCGGCGAGCTCATCGCCGAGGCGATGGACAAGGTCGGCAAGGAAGGCGTCATCACCGTCGAGGAGAGCAACACCTTCGGGCTCGAACTCGAGCTCACCGAGGGCATGCGCTTCGACAAGGGCCTCATCTCGATGTACTTCGTGACTGACACGGAGCGCATGGAGGCCGTCCTCGACGACCCGTACATCCTGCTGCTGAGCAGCAAGGTCTCCAACGTCAAGGACCTCCTCCCGCTGCTGGAGAAGGTCATGCAGGCCAACAAGCCGCTGCTGATCATCGCCGAGGACGTCGAGGGCGAAGCCCTGTCGACCCTGGTGGTCAACAAGATCCGCGGCACCTTCAAGTCCGTCGCCGTCAAGGCCCCGGGCTTCGGCGACCGCCGCAAGGCGATGCTGCAGGACATGGCCATCCTCACCGGTGGTCAGGTCATCAGCGAAGAGGTCGGCCTCAAGCTGGACACCGCTGACCTGAGCCTGCTGGGCCAGGCCCGCAAGGTCGTGGTGACCAAGGACGAGACCACCATCGTCGAGGGTGCGGGCGACGACGAGCAGATCGCCGGCCGGGTCAACGAGATCCGCGCCGAGATCGAGCGCTCGGACTCCGACTACGACCGCGAGAAGCTGCAGGAGCGCCTGGCCAAGCTGGCCGGCGGTGTTGCGGTCATCAAGGCCGGTGCGGCGACCGAGGTCGAGCTCAAGGAGCGCAAGCACCGCATCGAGGACGCGGTCCGCAACGCCAAGGCCGCGGTCGAGGAGGGCATCGTCGCCGGTGGTGGCGTGGCTCTGCTGCAGGCCGCGCAGACCGCTTTCGACGGCCTCAAGCTCGAGGGCGACGAGGCGACCGGTGCCAACAGCGTCAAGCTGGCCGTCGAGGCTCCGCTCAAGCAGATCGCGGTCAACGCCGGTCTCGAGGGTGGCGTCGTCGCGGAGAAGGTCAAGAACCTCACCTCCGGCCACGGCCTCAACGCCGCGACCGGCGAGTACGAGGACCTGGTGCAGGCCGGCGTCATCGACCCGGCCAAGGTCACCCGCTCGGCGCTGCAGAACGCCGCGTCGATCGCCGCGCTGTTCCTGACCACCGAAGCCGTGGTCGCGGACAAGCCGGAGAAGGGCGGGGACGCGGCTGCCGCCGCCGACCCGACCGGTGGCATGGGTGGCATGGGCTTCTGAGTCCAGTCCCAAGCTGAGGAGGGCCGTCCCCGTCAGGGGCGGCCCTTCTGCTTTGCGTCACGCGGGCAGGTGACCCGGTCGGGTCATCTGCCGGTGTGTTGAACTGGGGGCGTCGCCGGTGGATTGGATGGGGAGCTCGATGCGCGGTTTGTCCAGGTCGTTCGCGGTGTGCGTGGCCGGGATCATGGCCTTGGCCGGGTGCACCAACTCCGCGCCTCCACCGGAGCAACCGGCCCCGCAGAGCTCCGACGCGCTGCCCGGTGAGGGCGTGCCCTCGGTGGTGCCGCAGCCGGAGCTGCTCGACAGGCTCGGCGACGACGTCGCGGTCCGCGGCAAGGTCGAGGTCGTGGTGGACCCGCTGGTCGACCGGCAGACCAAGGACCTCGCCAAGCAGGTGCTCGAACTCGCCGGGGCCGACGAGGTCGCGATCCGCGAGCCGGGCGCTCCCGCCGCGGACGCCTCGCTGCGGGTGCGGATCGGCGAGCGCACCTCGCCGACCGTGGTCAAGGGCCTGCAGGAGACGGGCATGAACGCCCCGGTCCCGATGGAGGAGGAGGCGTACGTGCTCGCGGTGCGCCCGGACACCGAGTCCGAGGTGTTCATCGGTGCCTCCGACCCGGCCGGGGCCTACTACGGGGTGCAGACGCTGCGGCAGCTCGTCTCGCCCGGCCGCATCGCGGGCGTGACCGTGCTGGACCGTCCGGCGATGCCGCTGCGCGGCGCGATCGAGGGCTTCTACGGCCCGCCGTGGACGCACCAGGAGCGGATGGACCAGCTGGCGTTCTACGGCGACGTCAAGCTCAACACCTACATCTACGCGCCCAAGGACGACCCGTACCACCGCGAGAAGTGGCGCGAGCCCTACCCGGCGCAGGAGCTCGGGGAGGTCCGCGAGCTGATCCGGCAGGCCGGTGCGCACCACGTGAAGTTCACCTTCGCGCTCTCGCCGGGCAACTCCATCTGCTACAGCGACCCGCGCGATTACCAGGCGCTGCAGGCGAAGTTGCAGGCCATGTACGACGAGGGCATCCGCGACTTCTCGCTGCCGCTGGACGACATCTCCTACACGCGCTGGAACTGCGCGGGTGACGAGCGCGCCTACGGCCGCCCCTCGGAGGGCTCGGCCGGGCGGGCGCAGGCCGACCTGCTCAACAAGGTGCAGCGCGAGTTCGTCGACACCCACCCCGGGGTGGCGCCGCTGCAGTTCGTGCCGACCGAGTACTCCGACGTCGAGGACTCGGAGTACAAGACGGCGATCCGCGAAGCGCTGGACCCGAGGGTGCTGGTGATGTGGACCGGTGACGGCGTGATCCCGCGCCAGATCACCGTTTCCGATGCCAAGCAGGCCGAAACCGTGTGGGGTCGCAAGGTTTTCCTGTGGGACAACTACCCGGTCAACGACTTCAACGGTTCGCGCGGCCGGATCATGCTCGGCTCCTACGACAAGCGCGAGCGCGGGCTCAGCGATCAGCTGGCCGGTGACGTGGTCAACCCGATGAACCAGGCGGCGGCGAGCAAGGTCGTGGAGATCGGTGCGGCCGATTTCGCCTGGAACGACGAGGACTTCGACCCGCAGCGGGCTTGGCGGGCCGCCGCCGAGTACCTGGCGGGCAAGCGGCTCGCCGGTGATTCCCCCGGCGTGCAGGCGGATCCGGCGACGGTGGAGGCGCTGCTGGCGTTCTTCGACCTCGAGCACATGGCCCCGGTCGCCAACGGTTCGGCCTGGTTGCCGCCCGCTCCGGAGCTGTCCCGCCGCCTCGACGCGTTCCGCGAGGCGTGGACGGGTGGCGACCGCCGCGCGGCGGTGCGGGACCTGCGGGCCTACGCGGAGCTCGTCGCCAACGCACCGGAGCGGATTCGCGCGGGGGCGCCGAGGGACTTCGTCACCGACACCGATCACTGGCTGACCGCGACCGACCAGTGGGGTCAGGCCCTGCTCGCGACGGCCGACGGTCTGCAGGCTCGGGCTTCCGGTGACGAGGCGATGGCCAACGCGCGCTTCGACGAGGCGCGGTGGGCGGTGGACGCGGCCAAGCGCATCCGCTCCACGACCGCGGAGGTCCGCCCGGCGGGTCAGGTCCTGGTCGCCGACGGAGTCCTCGACACGTTCCTGAACGAGGCCCCCGGCCTGCGGTGATCAGCAGAGCGGGCGGTCCTGGTTCGAACCGTTCGATGAACCCGGTCGGTTCGGACTAGAACTGCCCGCTGCCCGCGTCGTCCCGGTAGATGTCGACCAGGTCGGTGTTCTGGGCTTCCCACCGGTCGTAGAGCGCGTCGCGGCCGAAGCGCGCCACGAGCTGCGACTCCGCTCGGGTGATCGGGACGAGCGTGATCAGCTGCAGGACCGGCACGCCCTCGTCGAGCAGGACGTCGAACTCGTCACCCAGGTACGGGTGCGGTGCGGCCATCGCGCCCGCGATCGCGGTGTCCGGCAGCAGGATGCGGTCGTTCATGATCAGCGCGCCGTAGCCGACGCGCGCCTGCGACTCGGTGAGCAGCTCGGCGATCACGCCCACCAGGTGCTTGGCGTAGACCTCCTGATCGCGACGCAGCGTGCACAGCAGCTCCTGAGGCAGCGGTGCCCCGGCGGTGTGCTCGCGAAGTCCGCTGGTCAGCACGGTCACGTGCGCGCCGTCGGCGTGGTCGCAGTAGACGAGGTTGTAGGCCCGCTCCCGCCCACCGGCGCTCCGGCTGTCGGCACCTCGAACGCGTCCGACGTGCTTCTCCACGTGCGCCGGGAACCCCTTGAACCTGCTCATGCCCCACCTCTGCGAACTGTGTTGTGGTCCTTGTGCGCGGCGGTGCGGGCTGACTCCCACACCTGGGACAGCGGCTCCGCCGCGATCTCCACCAGCACCTCGATCGGACCGACGCGCATCCTATGGGGTGGATGCGTCCGGTCGAATAGGCTCGGGGGGTGGCTGACGCTCTCGAGATGAAATCACCGGCCGAGGTCGCGGCGGCGCTGGACGAGACCGGTTACCTGCCGGACGACGGGATCGCGACCGCGGCCTTCCTGGCGATGCGGATGCGTCGCCCCCTGCTGACCGAAGGCGAACCGGGCACCGGCAAGACGGCGCTTGCCCAGGCCCTGGCAGCGGCGCTCGGCGTGAACCTGATCCGCCTGCAGTGCCACGAGGGCATCGACGCGGCCCAGGCGCTCTACGACTGGGACTTCCCGCGGCAGCTGCTGCACCTGCGCACCCTGGAAGCCGCTTCGGGCGGTGAGCTCGACGCCGACGCCGCCGAGTCCTCCCTCTACACCCCGCGATTCCTGCTGGCCAGGCCGCTGCTGCGCGCCTTGCAGGAGGCGCCGTGCGTGCTGCTGGTCGACGAGATCGACCGCGCCGACGACGAGTTCGAGGCGTTCCTGCTGGAAGTGCTCTCGGAGTACGCGGTCAGCATCCCGGAGTACGGCGAGGTCCGCGCCGAGGAACCGCCGATCGTCATCCTCACCTCCAACCGCACCCGCGAGGTCCACGACGCCCTCAAGCGCCGCTGCCTCTACCACTGGCTGGAGCACCCGGACCT
The DNA here is from genome assembly GCF_004348435.1 of Saccharopolyspora terrae. Lineage (NCBI taxonomy): Bacteria > Bacillati > Actinomycetota > Actinomycetes > Pseudonocardiales > Pseudonocardiaceae > Saccharopolyspora > Saccharopolyspora terrae. Next base: position 38,490 of record NZ_SMKS01000034.1, read on the forward strand.
GGAACGGGAGGTCGCCATCCTGCGCCGGCGCCTGCCGGGCGTCGACGGACGCCTGGCCGAGCAGGTCGCGGCATCCCTCCAGCGCATGCGCCAGATGGAGCTCCTCAAGCCCCCGGGCGTCGCCGAAGCCCTCGACTGGACCCAGGCCCTCCAGGCCCTCGGCGCGGACTCCCTCGACACGGAGACCGCCGCGACGACCCTCGGAGCGGTCCTCAAGTACCGAGAAGACGCGGAACGAGTCCGCTCATCAGGCGTCCTCACCCCCTGACCGAACTTCAGTGGAACTCGGAACCCCGATTTCAGTGGAACTCAGGTCCCCGGTTTCAGTGGAAATCCGGTCTCTGGTTTCCGCTGAAATCGGGGCTCCGGTTTCCACTGAAATCCGGTGCACGAGGGGTGACCTGCGGTGGGAGGGGTGTTGATGTCGGAGACCGTGACCGGGTTGGTGGGGTTCGCCCGGGCTCTGCGGCACTCGGGGATGGCCGTGGGGCCGAACCGGGTGCAGAGCTTCCTGTCCGCCGTGGAGCAGGTGGGGGTGGAGGAGCGCGAGGGCGTGTACTGGGCCGGTCGCCTGACCCTGTGCTCCGAGCCCGACGACGTCGCCCGCTACGACGCGGCCTTCGAGACCTGGTTCAGCGCGGAGCCGATGCAGGTGGAGCAGCCGGGGAAGCCGGTGTCGCGCCCCGCGAAGATCGCGGCGCTGACCGCCGAGACGTCCGACGGCGAGGGCGAGGGGGAGTCCGACGATCCCCTCGCGGCGGCCGCCAGCGACGCGGAGGTGCTGCGCAACCGCGATGTCACCGAGCTCAGCGCGGCCGAGCGCGACCACCTGCGCCGGATGCTGGCGGTGCTGCGCCCCGAACCTCCGACGCGCCCGGCGCTGCGGCGCGAACCCGGCAAGCGCGGAGCGCTGAGCCCGCGCGCCACGCTGCGCGCGATGCTGCGGTCCGGGGGCGAGCCGGTGCGGCTGCCCCGGCAGCACCGCTCGCGGCGCGCGCGTCGCGTCGTGCTGCTCATCGACGTCTCCGGTTCGATGAGCCCGTACTCGGACGCGCTGCTGCGGTTCGCGCACGTCGTGGTCCGCCGGGCTCCGGCGAGCACCGAGGTCTTCACGCTCGGCACCAGGATGACCCGCGTGACCAGGCAGTTGCGCCAGCGCGATCCGGAATCCGCGCTGCAGGCGGCTTCTCGCGCGGTCCCCGACTTCTCCGGTGGCACACGACTGGGCGACACTCTCCGGGTGTTCTTGGACAGGTGGGGGCAGCGCGGCGTGGCGCGCGGCTCCGTCGTGGTGCTGTTCTCCGACGGATGGGAGCGCGGCGACACCACCGACCTGGCCGAGCAGATGCGTCGGCTGCGCAGACTGGCACGCGGCGTGATCTGGGCGAACCCGCACGCGGGCCACGACGGATATCAACCCGTGCAATCCGGAATTGTGGCGGCCCTCCCGCACGTTGACCGAATGGTGGCCGGTCACAGCCTGAGGTCGCTGGAAGACATCTGGTCGTGGGTTCGCAGACTTTCCCAGCCCGGGGAGCAGCTCCCCGGGGTGCCGGTCGGTTTCGCCTGACGCCGACCCGGGTGGATGCTTGGAGGGGCCAGGACGGCCCGTGGAGGTAGGTGCACCGTGCGTGACGTGTTGGATGACTTGACCAAGCGCTGGGAGGCCGGCGAGTCCGTCGGGCTGGGCACCGTGGTGGCCACCTTCCGCTCCGCCCCCCGCCCGCCGGGTGCGTCGATGCTGGTCACGCAGGAGGGCGAGGCCGTGGGCAGCGTCTCCGGTGGCTGCGTCGAAGGCGCCGTCTACGAGGAGGGCTCCACGGTCCTGCAGGGCTCGGAGCCGGTGCTGCGCCGCTACGGCGTCAGCGACGACGACGCCTTCGCGGTGGGCCTGACCTGCGGCGGGATCCTCGACATCTTCGTCGAGCGGATCGACCGCGAGACCTTCCCGGACCTCGACGAGGTCGCCGCCTCGGTGCGCGCTGAGGAGCCGGTGGCGGTCGCGACCGTCATCGAGCACCCCGAGCAGGCCAAGGTCGGCACCCACCTGCTGATCTGGCGCGAGCGGGTGCGCGGCACGCTCGGCGCGTCGCGGGTGGACGACGCGGTGGTCGACGACGTGCGCGGCATGCTGGCCAGCGGTCGCAGCGGCGTCATCGAGTACGGCCCGGAGGGGCAGCGCCGCGGCGAGGGCATGCGGGTGTTCGTCAACTCCTTCGAGCCGCCGCCGCGCATGCTCGTCTTCGGCGCGATCGACTTCGCCGCCGCCATGGCCCGGATGGGTGCTTTTCTCGGCTACCGGGTGACGGTGTGCGATGCGCGTCCGGTGTTCGCCACCAACAGCCGGTTCCCGGGCGTCGACGACGTGGTCGTGGACTGGCCGCACCGCTACCTCGCCCAGGAAGCGGAGGAGGGGCGCCTCGACGAGCGCACGGCGGTCATGGTGCTCACCCACGACCCGAAGTTCGACGTGCCGGTGCTCAAGGAAGCCCTGCGCATGAACGTCGGCTACATCGGCGCGATGGGTTCGCGCCGCACGCACGAGAACCGCTTGACGCGGCTGCGCGAGGAGGGCGTCACCGAGGAGGAGCTCTCCCGCGTGTCCTCGCCGATCGGTCTCGACCTGGGTGCCAGGACCCCGGAGGAGACCGCCGTTTCCATCGCCGCGGAGCTGATCGCGCTGCGCTGGGGCGGCCGCGGTGTGAGGCTCTCGGACGTGGAGGGTCCGATCCACCACGACTGAGCCCGCTTGCTCTCGCCGGGACGGAGTAGGACCCTCTAGCGGAGTGACATCCGTCACTCGGCGGATAGTCGTGTTCCCGAACGTCCGCGCTCCTGGCGAGGAGGCCGTTCCATGTCCCGCATCACCGTCAACGTAGACGGCACCAAGTACACCGATGAAGTGGAACCTAGAACGCTGCTCGTGCAGTACCTGCGCGAGCGGCTCGGCAAGGTCGGCACCGTGGTCGGCTGCGACACCAGCAACTGCGGTGCCTGCACCGTCCACATGGACGGGCACAGCGTGAAGTCGTGTTCGGTCCTGGCGGTCCAGGCCGACGGCCACGACGTCACCACCATCGAAGGACTGGCCCAGGACGGCAAGCTGCACCCGTTGCAGGAGGCCTTCCACGACAACCACGCGCTGCAGTGCGGGTTCTGCACCCCCGGCATGATCATGCAGGCGCTGGACCTGCTGGCCGAGGACCCCGAACCCGACGAGCAGGCGGTCCGCGAGGGCATGGAGGGAAACCTCTGCCGCTGCACGGGCTACCAGAACATCGTCCGAGCGGTGCGCGATGCCGCTCAGCGCATGGAACCCGGCGCGGGGCCCGCGGCCGAGCACACCGATGACACGCCCATGCAGCGCAAGCCCGCCGACGAGCGGACCGGCGCCGAGGCCACGGGAGGTCGCCAGTCATGACCGCTGTGGCAGAACCGGAACTCGGGCGTTCCCGCAAGCGCAAGGAGGACGCGCGGCTGATCACCGGCCGCACGCGCTGGACCGACAACCTCGCGCCCAGCGGAACGCTGCACCTGGCGATCCTGCGCTCACCGATGGCGCACGCCAAGATCACCGCGATCGACACCGAGGCCGCCAAGGAATCTCCCGGCGTGGTCGCGGTCGTCACCGGCCGCGACATCGCCGACGTCCAGGGCAGCCTGCCCTGCGCGTGGCCGATCACCGAGGACATGAAGGCCCCGGCGGCCCCGGCGATGGCCGTCGACGAGGTGCGCTTCGCGGGTGAAGCGGTGGCGATGGTCGCCGCCCGCTCGGCCGCCGAGGCGCGCGACGCGATGGACGCCATCGACGTCGACTACGAGGACCTGCCGGTCGTGCTGGACATGCCCTCGGCGATCGAACCGGGATCACCGCTGGTCCACCAGGACCTGGGCACCAACACCAACGCCGTGTGGACCTTCGACTCGGCCGAGGCCGGCACCGGCGGTGACGTCGAGCAGGCCCTGTCCGGCGCGGAGGTGCTCGTCGAGCGGACCTTCCGGCAGCAGCGGCTGATCCCGGCGTTCATGGAACCGCGCTCGGTCGTCGTCGACCCGACCGGTGAGCAGATCACCGTCTGGTCGGCCACGCAGGTCCCGCACATCCTGCGGGTCATGCTGGCCATGACGCTGGGCGTCGCCGAGAGCAAGATCCGGGTCATCGCACCCGACGTCGGCGGTGGTTTCGGCGGGAAGCTCCAGGTCACGCCGGAGGAGGTCCTGTCGTTCCTGATGGCGCAACGGCTCGGCCGCCCGGTCAAGTGGACCGAGACCCGTTCGGAGACGATGGTTTCGGCGCACCACGGCCGGGACCAGATCCAGAAGCTGTCGATGGCAGCGACACGCGACGGCCGGATCACCGGGCTCAAGGTCGAACTCCTCGCCGACATGGGCGCCTACCTGCGGCTGGTCACCCCGGGCGTGCCGATCCTGGGCGCGCTGATGTTCAACTCGATCTACAAGATCCCGGCGTACCACTTCAGCTGCACCAACGTGTTCACCAACAAGACGCCGACCGACGCCTACCGCGGCGCCGGGCGACCGGAGGCCACCTTCGGCATCGAGCGGATGATGGACGAACTCGCCGCCGAGCTGGGCATGGAGCCCATGGAGGTGCGGCGCAAGAACTGGATCGCCCACGACGAGTTCCCCTACGACACGGTCGCGGGCCTGACCTACGACTCGGGCAACTACGAGGCCGCCACCGACAAGGCGATGGAGCTGTTCGGCTACACCTCGCTGCGCGAGGAGCAGGAGCGGCGCCGTCGCGAGAACGACCCGGTCCAGCTGGGCATCGGCATCTCCACCTTCACCGAGATGTGCGGGCTGGCGCCCTCGCGGGTGCTGGGGTCGCTGTCCTACGGCGCGGGCGGCTGGGAGCACGCGGCGATCCGCATGCTGCCCACTGGAAAGGTCGAGGTCGTCACGGGTTCGTCGCCGCACGGCCAGGGGCACGAGACGGCGTGGAGCCAGATCGTCGCCGACCGGCTCGGCGTCGCCTTCGAGGACGTCGAGGTGCTGCACGGCGACACCCAGGTCTCACCGCGCGGCATGGACACCTACGGCTCCCGCTCCCTGGCCGTGGGCGGCATGGCCGTGGTCGCCGCCGCCGACAAGGTCATCGACAAGGCCCGGCCGATCGCCGCGCACATGCTCGAATGCGCCGAGGAGGACCTGGAGTTCTCCTCCGGCCGGTTCGGCGTGCGCGGCACCGATCGGGGTGTGGCGATGGGCGAGGTCGCGCTCGCGGTGTTCGCCGCGCACGACCTGCCCGACGGCGTGGAGCCGAACCTGGACTCCGACGCGACGTTCGACCCGGAGAACTTCTCGTTCCCGCACGGCACCCACCTCTGCGCGACCGAGGTGGACACCGAGACCGGGCACGTGAAGATCCGCAAGTACGTGTGCGTGGACGACATCGGATCGGTGATCAACCCGCTGATCGTGGAGGGCCAGGTGCACGGCGGTCTCGCCCAGGGCATCGCGCAGGCGCTCTACGAGGAGGCCGTCTACGACGAGGGCGGCACGCTCACCACGGGCACGTTGGCCGACTACCTGGTGCCCTCGGCCGCCGACCTGCCGGAGTTCACCACCGACCGCACCGAGACCCGCGCGACCTCGAACGCCCTGGGTGTCAAGGGCGTGGGGGAGGCGGGAACGATCGCCTCCACACCCGCGGTGGTGAACGCGATCGTCGACGCGCTGCGCCCGATGGGCGTCAACGACGTCGAGATGCCCTGCTCGCCGCAACGCGTGTGGCGAGCGGTGACCGGCGCTCGCGCGTCCGGGCAGACGGCGCCGGAGGCCGGCGGCGGACTCGGCTCGATGAATCCCCAGGGAGGTGCCCGGTGATCCCGGCCCAGTTCGAATACATCGCGCCCTCGACCGTGGACGAGGCCGTCGCCGCGCTGGCGGCGGCGGGCGAGGACGCCAAGGTGCTCGGCGGCGGGCAGAGCCTGCTGCCCGTGCTGCGGATGCGGATGGCCGATCCGAGCACGATCGTCGACGTCGGGCGCATCCCCGAGATGCGGGGCGTTCGCGAGGACGGCGACAAGCTCGTCGTCGGCGCCATGACCACCCACCACGAGGTGCAGCGGGACCCGCTGATCCGGCAGCACGCCGAGCTGATCTCGCTGGCCACCCGCACCGTCGCCGATCCGCAGGTGCGCCACCGGGGCACCTTCGGCGGTTCGCTGGCGCACGCCGACCCGGCGGGTGACCTGCCTGCCCCGGCGCTCGCGCTGGACGCGGAGATGGTCATCGCCGGTCCCTCGGGCCGGCGCACCGTCCCGGCGTCGGAGTTCTTCGTCGACTACTTCACCACCGCGCTGGAACCCACCGACCTGCTGGTCGAGGTGCGGATGCCGAAGTGGACCGGCTGGAACGCGCACTACGAGAAGTTCAACCGCGTCGCCCAGGCGTGGTCGATCGTCGGAGTCGCCGCAGCGGTGCGGGTTTCCGGCGGCGCCATCGCCGAAGCGCGCATCGCGCTGACCAACATGGGCGCCACCCCCATCCGCGCGATGGGCGTGGAGCAGGCGCTGGTCGGCCAGCAGGCCACGGCCGACGCGGTCCGCGAGGCCGCCCGGCACGCGACCGAGGGCACCAGCGCGACAGGCGATTCCAGCGCTGATGCCGACTACCGGGAACACCTCGCCGAGGTGCTGACCGGACGTGCGGTGCTGGCGGCGGCAGGCGGCTGATCCGCTCCGGCGAAGATCGGGTCTGGCGGCGTTTCGCGGAATTGCCGCCAGACCCGAATCGTTCTTGTGGGCGGGTGGTCCTTCCCGCTGAGCCGATCGGGCTATCGGCACGCCGTCCGGCCTGGGAGGCTGGTGGGTGGACTGCGTTATAGCTTCAGACTGAAACGATGGCTCTGCGCCTGAGCCGAGCACGGTCAATCAGGAGGACCTTCCAGTGGAAATGCAGCACACGTTCAGCGTTCCGGTGCCGATCGATGCGGCGTGGAAGGCGATGACCGACCCCGAGCGGGTCGCTCCGTGCATGCCCGGCGCCACGCTCACCAAGGCCGAGGGCAACGAGTTCGCCGGATCGGTGAAGGTCAAGCTCGGACCGGTGACGCTGCTGTACAAGGGAACCGGTGTCTTCAAGGACATCGACGAGAAGAACCGCCGGCTGGTCATCGATGCCAGCGGCAAGGACTCGCGGGGCAGCGGCACCGCCGCCGCGACGGTCGTGGTCACGCTGACCGACGAGGGCAGCACCACCTCGGGCACGGTCGACACCGACCTCAAGGTCACCGGCAAGCCCGCTCAGCTGGGTCGCGGCCTGATCTCCGAGGTGGGCGGCAAGATCCTGAACCAGTTCGCCGACAACCTCGCCAAGAAGCTGGAGTCCGAGCAGGAGGCCCCGGCCGCGCAGGAGAAGGCGTCGGCCGAGCCGCAGAGCACCGAGACCCCGGGTGGCGCCAACGGCAACGGTGCCGCCGCGGCTGCGGGTTCGGCGGCCGCGGGCGCCGCGGTCGGTTCGGCCCGCAAGGACACCAGCTGGCGGGTCACCCCGGCCAGCGCCGACTCGCCGAGCTCGACCACCGTCGCCGAGCCGACCGCCAACGACGAGGCCATCGACCTGCTGGGCACCGCGGGCGCACCGGTCCTCAAGCGGGCCGCCCCCGCGGTGATCGGTCTGCTGGTGGCGTTCATCGTGCTGCGCCGCTTCAAGAAGCGCCGCGCCCGCAAGCGCGCCTCGTGAGGATTTCCCTCCTGCGGGGCTCTCAGTCCCGCAGGAGGGCTCCGACCCGGCCGAGCCGGTCGAGCCACCACCGCTGCACGTCGGCGGGCGGAGTGGCGGCCGCGACCAGCGCCGGGTCGGGTTCCGGGGGCTTCGACGGCACCGGCAGGAACCCCTGCTCGGGCAGCAGCGAATCGGCGACCACGTCGCCGTCGAGCAGCGCCATGGTGCCCAGCCCGCACGCGAACGGCAGCTCGGGCAGCGCACCCGCCAGCGCCAGCTGCGCGGACAGACCGACGCTGGTCTCCACCGCCGAGGACACCACGCACGGCAGACCGCACGCCTCGGCGACCTGCAGCGCTCGGCGGACTCCGCCCAGCGGCGTCGCCTTGATGATCGCCACGTCGGCCGCTCCGGCCACGGCCACGCGCATCGGGTCCTCGGCGCGGCGGATGCTCTCGTCGGCGGCGATGCGCACGTCGACCCTGCGCCGCACGGCGGCGAGCTCCTCGATGCTCGGGCACGGCTGCTCGGCGTACTCCAGGCCGCGGGCGGCGGCGTCGAGCTCGCGGATGCGGCTGATGGCGGTGTCGACGTCCCACGCCGCGTTGGCGTCGACCCGGATCGCGCCGTCGGGCCCGAGCGCGTCCCGGACGGCGGCGACCCGCTCCAGGTCTTCGGCGGCGGTCTGGCCGGGATCGGCGATCTTGACCTTCGCCGTCCGGCACCCGGAGCGCGCCACGATCTGCGCGGCCTTCTCGGCGGACACGGCGGGAACGGTGCAGTTGACGGGGATCCTGTCCCTGACGGGCTCCGGCCAGTGCTCACCGCACGCCTCGAACGCCGCCTTCAGCCACGGGACGGAGCTGGCGTCGTCGTAGTCCTCGAACGGGCAGAACTCGCCCCACCCGGCAGGCCCGGACATGAGCACCCCGCGCCGCACGGTGATCCCGCGAAACCGGTTCCGCATCGGCAACGCGTACACCCGCACGGCGTCCAGTTCCGCAGGATCGAAGCTCGCCATACCCCAATCCTTTCAGCCCGGACCCGCCTCCGCGCCCTCGAGGTGCACCCGATTTCAGTGGAAGTCCGACCCCCGATTTCCGCTGAAACCCGGGTCCGGATTTCAGTGGAAATCGGGTTCAGGAGGTGATGTCCCTGATCAGGCGCCTCGGGTGGGGTCAGGGTCAGGCGACGCTCGGGCGGCCGAGGTCGAAGACGTCCACCTCGAAGCGGGCCCACTGCTGCCGCAGGGCGGTGACGCCGTGGTCGAGGATGTAGTTGAGCTCGCCCAGCGTGACCGGGAGGAGGGTGAAGACCTGGAGCTGCTCGACGCCGTCCGGGTCGGTGAAGCGGGTGAACTCCGACGGGAAGATCGGATGCCCGCTGGCCAGGACGCCGTGGAACTCGGTGCCCGGCAGCAGCGGCTTCTCGTTCGGCACGATCTGGTCGGGAACCAGGAAGGTGCGGTTCTGCACCAGCAGTTCCGAGGTGAGGTCGACCAGGTGGCGGGCGGCTTCGGCCTGCTCCCGGTAGACCGTGCAGGCCAGCTCCTGAGCGGGGTGGGCGCCGAGCGGCTGGAACCGCAGGCCGCTGCTGATCACCGTCGTCAGATGGAGTTCTTCGAGGTGGAAGAACACCAGACCGTAGCCGCGGTTGGTGCCGTTCACGTTCGGCGGCTCGGCTCCCGTGGGGGCGCCGGCGTACCGTTCCAGGTTCTCCGCGAGGCCGACGAAGCGGTGCGCACCGCCCATCGCCGGCCGTTGGTGCTCGGTTTCCATCCGATCTCCAGTGTCTTGCAGCTCAGACGCTGCGTTCGTTCATCGCAACGGTAGCTGCAAAGCAGCCGATCGCGGACCCCTTTTGGGTGACAGCTATCCGGGGCTCACCCGGAGTTTCCGTCACCCCACGTCCGGGAGGGCCGGGCCGAGGAGGTCATCGGCGTCCACGATCCGGTAGGCGTAGCCCTGTTCGGCGAGGAACCGCTGCCGGTGCGCGGCGTAGTCGGTGTCCAAGGTGTCGCGCGAGACGACCGAGTAGAAGTGCGCCTGCTTGCGCTCGGCCTTGGGCCGCAGCAGCCGGCCGAGCCGCTGCGCCTCCTCCTGCCGGGACCCGAAGGTGCCCGACACCTGCACGGCGACCGAGGCTTCGGGCAGGTCGATCGAGAAGTTGGCGACCTTGGACACGACGAGCCGGTTGATCTCGCCGCGCCGGAACGCGTCGAAGAGCTCCTCGCGCTCCTTGTTCTTCGTCGAACCCTCGATGATCGGCGCCTCCAGCGCCTCGCCGAGCTCGTGCAGCTGGTCCAGGTAGGCGCCGATGACCAGGGAGGGCTCGTCCGGGTGCTGGTCGAGGATCGCCTTGACCACCGGAGCCTTGGTGCGCGCGGTCGCGCACAGCTTGTAGCGCTCCTCGGCCTCGGAGGTCGCGTACTGCAGGCGCTCGTTGTCGGTCAGCGTCACCCGCACCTCGACGCACTCCGCGGGCGCGATCCAGCCCTGCGCCTCGATGTCCTTCCACGGGGCGTCGTAGCGCTTGGGGCCGATCAGCGAGAACACGTCGCCTTCCCGGCCGTCCTCGCGCACGAGGGTGGCGGTCAGGCCGAGCCGGCGGCGGGACTGCAGGTCGGCGGTCATCCGGAACACCGGGGCGGGCAGCAGGTGCACCTCGTCGTAGACGACCAGGCCCCAGTCGCGGGAGTCGAACAGCTCCAGGTGCTTGTACTCGCCCTTGGAGCGGCGGGTGATCACCTGGTAGGTCGCGATGGTGACCGGCCGGATCTCCTTCTTCTCCCCGGAGTACTCGCCGATCTCCTCCTCGGTCAGCGAGGTCCGCTCGATCAGCTCGCGCTTCCACTGGCGGCCCGCGACGGTGTTGGTGACCAGGATCAACGTGGTCGCCGCCGCCTCGGCCATGGCCGCCGCACCGACCAGCGTCTTGCCCGCGCCGCAGGGCAGCACGACGACGCCGGAGCCACCGGCCCAGAACGACTGCACTGCCTGGCGCTGGTAGTCGCGCAGGTTCCAGCCGTCCTGCTCCAGCTCGATGGGGTGCGCTTCGCCGTCGACGTAACCGGCGAGGTCTTCGGCGGGCCAGCCGACCTTGAGCAGCATCTGCTTGAGGCGTCCGCGCTCGCTGGGATGCACCACGACGGTGTCGTCGTCGATGCGGGCGCCGAACATCGGGGCGATCTTCTTGTTGCGCAGGACCTCTTCGAGCACGGCGCGGTCCACGGAGACCAGCACGAGGCCGTGCGCGGGGTCGTTGGTCAGCTGGAGCCGGCCGAAGCGGCCCATGGTCTCGACGATGTCGACCAGCAGCGGCTGCGGCACGGGGTAGCGGGAGAAGCGGACCAGTCCGTCGACGACCTGCTCGGCGTCGTGCCCGGCGGCGCGCGCGTTCCACAGCGCGAGCGGCGTGATCCGGTAGGTGTGCACGTGCTCCGGCGCGCGCTCCAGCTCGGCGAAGGGTGCGATGGCGGTGCGCGCGTCGTCGGCGAGGTCGTGATCGACTTCGAGCAGCAGCGTCTTGTCGGACTGGACGATCAGAGGTCCGTCGGTCAAGGTGAGCGCTCCCTCGGGGATCGGGTGGAGTTTCCGCAGGTGATCAACACTGTCGGCAGCCACCGGCAAGACTCCCGGCCCAGTATTCCACCCGGGCAACACCGCCCCCGCCGGGTCCAGTCCCAGCGGCGGCCCGAAGTGACTCAAATCGCCCGCTCGCCTGGGCTGGAAGGAGTGGTGTTGCTCCGAACCGTCCCTGATCGATGTCCTTCACGTCCGGTCGGTTCGGACCAGGACCGCCCGCTCCAGGGGGTGCGCCGCCCGGCGGTTGGGGGATTGTGGTGGTGCCGGGCTGGTGGGAGCGTGTCGTCGATCTCGTTCGGGTGCGAGGAGTGACATGGCTGCGGAGAACGCGGGGGAGCGGTTGCGGGAGCTGGAGCCCGGGGCCCGCCTGGCGGACGTGCTGGAACTGTTCGACTCGCTGCCCCCGGTGCGGGTCGAGGAGCTGGTGGGCACCTGGCGGGGCAACGGGATCGACACCGGGAACCCGTTCGACGGGCTGCTGGAGCGGTTCGGCTGGTACGGCAAGCGCTTCGGAGGCCCCGAGGACGCCCATCCGCTGCTGTTCGCCGCCTCCGGTGGCCGCGTGGTGAGCATCAACCCGGCGTTCATGCCGGTCGGGCTGATGCTCGGCATCGCCGACAAGCTCAACAACCCCGTCGTGGCGAAGCTGTTCCGGATCCTGATGCCGCTGATGACCACGAGCGAGGCCCGCGCGCGGCTGCGGATGGTCGAGTACCGGGGCGTGTCCTCGGCGGCGATGGTCTACGACGCGCTGCCGATCCAGGACCCGTTCCGCAAGGTCGACGACGACACGCTGCTGTGCGCGATGGACTTGCGCGGCATGGCCGCGCCGTTCGTGTTCGTGCTGCGCCGCGATGCCGCGTAGGAACGCGTTTTCCCTGGCTGGGTAGATTGCTGGTGGCGAACTCGACCACGGAGGACTTGTGACCTACCCACCGCAACCGGATCCTCACGGTGCGCAGTCCGGGCCGTATCCGGGCGGCTGGCCCGGTCAGCACCCGCAGCAGGGCTACCCGTACCCGCAGCAGGGTTCCGACGCCTTCTGGCGCCAGGTCGCGGGCAACCAGCAACCAACTCCGCCGCCGAAGAAGAAGCGCACCGGTCTCATCGTCGGGCTCGTCGTCGGCGGCGTGCTGCTGCTGGCCGGGGGCATCATCGGGATCTCGCTGGCGGTGATCGCCAGCAACCGGGTCGAGGCCGGCGACTGCGTGGAGCTGCTCGACGAGCGCGGTGGCCCGATGGCCTCCGCCGACTGCGGTTCGGCCGAGTCCGACTACGAGGTCGTCGACGTCCAGGACCGCGGGCTCGCCGAGTGCGGCGACGACTACGTCAACTACTCCGAGGGCAACGCCTACTGCGTCGTCCTCGACGTCAAGGTGGGCGACTGCCTGACGCCCTTCCAGGAGGACGAGGGCGTCCTGCCGTTGAAGATCGAGTGCTCCCGGTCGGAGGACCAGGTCACCAGGGTCGTCGGTGGGCAGGACCCGGAGTCCGCGTGCGGGGAGAACGAGGGCTACTACGTCTTCACCCGCAAGACCGTGTGCTTCGGGGACGTTCGGGGCATCTGATGTTTACTACCGCTAACGAAGCCGGTCTGCTGTGATGGACCACGACGATCGGTGGGGCGAGGAGGCAGTACCAATGGGCAGCGAGGATCGCACGGTTCGCGACATCACCCGGGGTTTGATGCGTGAGCTCGGGCTGACCACGGTGTTCGGCAACCCGGGCACGACGGAGGTCCCCTTCCTGACGGGGTGGCCGGACGACTTCCACTACGTGCTCGGGCTGCAGGAGTCCGTGGTGGTCGCGATGGCCGACGGCTACGCGCAGTCCCGCCGCGAACCGGTGCTGGTCAACCTGCACTCGGCCGGTGGTGTCGGGCACGCGCTGGGCGCGGTGTTCACCGCCTACCGCAACCGCACTCCGATGATCATCACCGCTGGTCAGCAGACCCGCAGCCTGATGTTCAACGAACCGTTCCTGGGCGCCACCGAGGCGCCGAACTTCCCCAAGCCCTACGTGAAGTGGAGCTACGAGCCGGCCAGGGCCGCGGACGTCCCGGCCGCGCTGGTGCGCGCCTACCAGATGGCGACGACCCCGCCGTACGGTCCGGTCTTCCTGTCGGTGCCCGCCGACGACTGGGACGAGCCCGGCGTGGAGGTCCCCGCGCGCCCGCGCACACCGGGTTTCGCGCCCGACCCGCAGGCCATCGCCGGGCTCGCCGAGGCGCTGCGCGACTGCGAGCGGCCCGCGTTCGTGACCGGCCCGGCGGTCGACGCCGACGGCGTCGTGGACGAGATGGTGCGGCTGGCCGAGAAGACCAAGGCCGCCGTGTACGCACCGCCGATGTCGCCGCGCTGCTCCTTCCCGGAGGACCACCCGTGCTTCGCCGGGTTCCTGCAGCCCGAGCAGCGGCTGCTCAGCCAGGAGCTCTCCGGCTACGACCTGGTCGTGGTGTGGGGCGCCCCGGCGTTCACCTACCACGTCTACCGGGGTGAGGCCGAGGTCGCGCTGCCCGAGCTGTTCCTGGTCAACGACGACGCCGACGTGCTGGCCCGCGCCCGCTCCGGGCGGGGCGTGATGGGCACGATGGCGCACGCGGTTCCGCAGGTCAACGCGCTGCTCGACGACCTGGACCGGTCGGCGCCGACGACCATGGCCCGGCCCGAGAAGCCCGCCGCCAGCACGCCGATGACGGCCTCCTACGTCTTCGACACCCTCGTGGGTCAGCTCCCCGCCGACGCGGCCGTCGTCGAGGAGACCCCGAGCCACCGCAACGACCTGCACGAGTACTTCCCCGTTCGCTCCACCGACGGCGGGTTCTTCACCGGCTTCTCCGGCGCGCTGGGCTACGGCGTCGGCGCCGCGGTCGGCGTCGGCATGGCCAACACCGCCCGGCGGACGGTGGCGCTGCTCGGCGACGGTTCGAGCATGTACGGCATCCAGTCGCTGTGGACGGCCGTGCGCGAGCAGGCTCCCGTCACGTTCGTGATCATGGACAACTCGCGGTACGCCGCGGTGGCCGTGCTGGGCGAGGCCGCCGGTGGCAGCAAGCTGCCGGGCGTCGACCTGGGCGGGATCGACTTCGTCTCGCTGGCCACGAGCCTCGGCTGCCCGGCCAAGCTCATCCAGACCCCGGAGGAGCTGGCCGAGGCCCTGCCCGAGGAGTTCGCCGGCAAGCAAGGCCCCAGCCTCCTGCACATCAAGGTCGACCCGGGCCAGCGCTTCCTGTACTGATCGGGAACCCATCAGCGGTCCTCAACGACGAAGAGGCGGCCCCGACCACAGCTGGTCGGGGCCGCCTCTTCGTCGTTGAGGATCAAAAGACCTGAGTGGTCTCCGCTGCCGAGGCGGGAGCGGCGCCTGCGCTCTTGACGTCGAGGAGGCGGGCCACCTCGCTGCGCAGGTGCACGAAGGTCTCGGACTCGCGTGTGGTGATCTGGTCGCGCTCGGTGCCGAGCGGGATCTCCAGGTCCTTGACGATCGTGGCCGGGGACTTCGACAGCACGAAGACCCGGTCGGAGAGGTAGATGCTCTCGTCGATGTCGTGGGTGACCAGCAGGACCGTGCTGTCGAACTGCTTGCGGACCCGCAGCAGCAGGTCCTCCAGCTCGAAGCGGGTCTGGGCGTCCACCGACGCGAACGGCTCGTCCATCAGCAGCAGCGCGGGCCGGCAGGCCAGGGCGCGGGCGATGGAGACCCGCTGCTGCATGCCGCCGGAGAGCTGCCACGGGTACTTCTTGGCCGAGGCCGTCAAGCCGACCCACTCCAGGACCTCGTCGGCGCGCTCGCGCCGCTCGGACCGGCTGACGCCGCGGGCCTGCAGCGGGAACTCGACGTTGGCGCGCACCGACTTCCAGGGGAACAGCGAGCGGCTGTAGTCCTGGAACACCACGGCCAGGTCGCTGGGCACGCCGTCGACCGCCTCGCCGTGCAGCCGCACGTCGCCGGAGGTCGGCTTGATCAGGCCGGAGATGCCCCGCAGCATCGTCGACTTGCCGCAGCCGGAGGGGCCGACGATGCACGCCAGCTCACCGGTGCGGACCTCGAAGGTGAGGTCGGCGATGGCCTGGTGCCCGTTCGCCCCGCCGTAGCGGTGACCGAGTCCGGAGACTTCCAGCATCGTGTTCGTTCGGGTCATTTCGGTCAGCCTCCGACAACTTGGTCAGCCGACGCCTGCGAGGGCTGCCAGCTCAGCGCACGGCGTTCCACCACGAGCAGCAGGGTGTTCAGTACGTATCCGAGGACGCCCAGCAGGACGATCCCCGCCCACATCGCCGGGAAGTCGAACTGCCGCTGGTCGAACATGAGCCGGTAGCCGATGCCGTTGGTGGAGCCCACCAGCTCCGACACGACCATCAGCACCAGCGACAACGACAGGCTAACCCGCAGCCCGGCGAAGATCTTGGGCGTCGCCGCGGGCAGCACCACGCCGGTGATCCACTGGGCGCGCGGGATGCGGAACGACCGCGCGGTGTCGATCTTGACCTGGTCCACCGAGCGGACGCCGTCGACGGTGTTGAGCAGGATCGGCCACACGACGCTGAACACGATCACGGTGATCTGCATCGACGAGCCGATGCCCAGCAGCACGATGAACACCGGGACCAGGACGGGCGAGGGGATGGCGCGCATGAACGCCATCAGCGGCCCGACGAAGTCCAGCAGGTTGCGCGAGCGGCCGAGCAGGGTGCCCAGCGCGACGCCGATGACTGCGGCCAGCACCCACCCGAAGGCGACCCGGCCGAGGCTGGCGAACAGGTCGCCGGTGGCCTCGCTGGTCAGGAAGAGCGATTCCGGAGGCCCGGAGAACCACTTCTGCCCGGCGGTGGCGAGGATCTTGCTCGGCGACGGGAAGAACGGGTGCTGTGCGATCTGGGTCACCAATTCCCACAGCAGAACCGCGATGATGAGCACGAGCCATTGGCGGAGGAATCCACGCGTTTTCTTCACAACGCACCCCGCAGCCCGAAGTTGAATTCCAGTGAATTCACGATGTCAATTCCCGGGAAATCGTGAACGCCGGGAAAAAGGTGGCCCGTCACACTGCCTCCCGATCGACCGCGCTCCACGCCAGGCCGCGCTTGTGCACCGTTTCCAGCGCCTCGTTGATGAGGTAGCCGACGATGCCCGCGACGATCGTCCCGGCCAGCACCAGGTCCATCCGCCCGGCACCGGTCGAGGCGTCCAGCACGAAGCTGCCGAGCCCGCTGCCGCCTCCTGCCAGGAACTCGGTGCTGACCACCAGGATCAGCGCCACCGAGGCCGACATCCGGATGCCGGTGAGCACGAACGGCGCGGCGTTGGGCAGCATCACGGTGAACATCGTGCGAGCCCGGCCGAAGCCGAAGGACCGCGCGGTGTCCACCATCACCGGGTCGACCTCGTCCAACGCGTAGATGGTGTTGAACAGGATCGGCCACACCGCCGCGTACACGGCGAGGGCGATCTTGGTCTCCGGGCCGGACCCGACCAGCACGATGGCCAGCGGGATCAGCGCCACGGAGGGGATCGGCCGGAGGAACTCGATGATCGCGCGGGTGGCCACCCGGATGCCGCGCACGCTGCCCAGCAGCAGGCCGGCGGGCACGGCGATGGCGATGGAGATGCCCAGCGCGATGGCCCAGGCCAGCACGCTCGCGATCAGGTCGAGCAGGAAGGAGGGGTCGCCGAGGAGCTCGACGAACCTGGTCAGCACCACCGAGGGCGGTGGGAAGTACTGGGGGTCGACGAGCCCGGACCTGCTGAAGGCTTCCCACAACAGCAGGAAGCCCAGCAGTCCGAGCAGACCCCGGAGTGTTCTGGTCATGTCCCGATCAGCTCTGCGGCGGCTTGATGATCATGCTCGCCACGTCGACGTCCTTTGAGATGTAACCGAATTCCAGCATCAATCGCGGAACCCGCTGCAAGCGGGTGGCATCTGCGCGCGCGTTCAACTTCAGCAATGTGATGATGGACGCAGTTTCCTTGTCGATCTTGGCGAATTTCGGCAGCAACGGCTCGATCTTGGCGCGGTCCTGCGCTTCGGCCACCGAGGCGGTCATCGCGCGCTGGAAGGCGGCGACGGTCTTCGGGTTCTGCTCGGCGAACTCGGAGTTGGAGACGTAGCCGCCCAGCGGCAGGTCCTCCAGCGGGCCCGCCGTGGTGTCGAGGACCGGCACGGCGTCGGCGTCGCGCGCGGCCAGGGTCAGGAAGGGCTCCACGACCATCGCGGCGTCGACCTGCCCGGCCTTGAGCGCGTTGGGCATGTTGATGAAGCCCAGCGGCACCATCTGCACCTTGTCGAAGGGCACGTCGTTGGCCTTCATCGAGGCCTTGACCAGCAGCTCGGAGATGGTGCCCGGGCCGGAGATCGCGATCCGCTTGCCCGCCAGGTCCTGCGCGGTGCGCACCCCGGAGTTCGGCCCGGACATGATCAGGCAGCTGTTGGGCACCGCCGACATGCAGTCGGCGACGATCTTGAGGTTGGCCACGCCCTTGGCCTGCGCGGCGAAGATCGGCACGTAGCTGGAGAAGGTGATGTCGAGGTCGCCGCCGATGGCGCTGTTGAGCGCGGCGCCGCCGTCGGAGGCGGGGACGATCTCGACGTTGAGGCCCTCGCGCTGGAAGTGACCGGCTTCGGCCGCCAGGTACAGCGGGGCGAGCTCTGCCGTGGGCAGCGCGCCGACCCGCAGGTTGGCCTTCTCCACCTGGCTGTTCCCGGACGACTGCTGCTCCGCGCCACCCAGCAGCCCGCACCCGCTCGAACCCATCAGCGCTCCTGCGGTGGCCACACCGCCGGCGATCTTGAACAGGTCGCGGCGGGCTATCGGGCGGTTCTTCGGACGCATGGCGTTTCCTCCTGGCGTGGCGGGGTGTGGGCCTGTGCGGGCCCTGGCGGCTGGAGCGACTTGCGTGGACCGAGGCCGTTGCGGCCGGGATGCGGGACTGCGTGCGCGGGCGTGCCGGTGGTCCGCTGCGCACGTCCCGTGTCCTCGGGATCACCGACTGCATCGGTGCGCAGAACTCTAGATACCTGACCAGGGGGCGACAACAAGACGTAATGGGCTCGTTGTGTCCATTACTCGAAGGTG
This sequence comes from Saccharopolyspora terrae, assembly GCF_004348435.1. Classification (NCBI taxonomy): domain Bacteria; kingdom Bacillati; phylum Actinomycetota; class Actinomycetes; order Pseudonocardiales; family Pseudonocardiaceae; genus Saccharopolyspora; species Saccharopolyspora terrae. The sequence continues at coordinate 56,839 of NZ_SMKS01000034.1, forward strand.
TGTCTCCGGTCACTCATTGGCAAAAGCAAACAACACGGAGAGTGCTGTCCACATCGCAAACGGGTGGCCATGCGCCAATAACGTGAAATACACGGTGAGATAAACGACAAAAGCCGCAGATGCCTCGTTCGTGACGAAGCACCTGCGGCTGGGTCGGTCCCGCGGCGGGGTCCGGGTGCCGGGCCGGCCGATCCTGCTCAGCACTTTGGCTGATCGGATCGGCGCGGCCCTCAGCCCTGGGGCTGAGGCGAGGGTCAGCCCTGCGCCGGCTGGACGATCATCTTGGACACGTCGATGTCCTTGTCGAGGAACCCGAAGTCCTTCATCAGACGCGGAACGCGCTGCAAGCGCGTCGCGTCGGCGCGGGAGTTGAACTTCAGCAGCGAGATGATCGCGGCCGTGTCCTTGTCGATCTTGGCGAACTCCGGCAGCAGCGGCTCGATCTTCGAGCGGTCCTGCGACTCGGCCACCGCGCGGTCCATCGCGCGCTGGAAGGCGGCGACGGTCTTGGGGTTGTCCTGCACGAACTTCGCGGTGGCGCCGTAGCCGGTCAGCGGCAGGTCCTCCAGCGGACCGGTGTTGGTGTCGGCCACCGGGACCGCCCCGCTGGCGCGCGCGGCCTGGGTCAGGAACGGCTCGGTCAGGATCGCCGCGTCCACCCGGCCCTGCTGCAGGGCGGCCGGCATGTTGATGAACGGGATCGCGGTGAACTCGGACTTGGAGAAGTCCACGCCGTAGGCCCGCATGGTGGCCTTGACCAGCAGTTCCGAGATGGTGCGCGGTCCGGAGATGGCGATGGTCTTGCCCGCCAGGTCCTGCGGGGTGCGCACCTTCGAGGAGGGCGAGGTCATGATCGTGGTCGTGTTCGGCGCACCCGCGCCGCAGTCGGCCACGATCTTCAGGTCCGCCACGCCCCTGGCCTGGGCTGCGAAGAAGGGCACGTAGCTGGCGTAGGTGATGTCGTAGTCACCGCCGATGGTGCTGGTCAGAGCCGCACTGCCGTCCGAGGTCGTGACGATCTCGACGTTGAGGCCCTCCTGCTGGAAGATGCCGTTGCGCACGGCCAGGTGCAGGGGAGCGAGGTCGGTGACCGGCATGGCGCCGACCTTGATGTTGGGCTTCTCGACCGTGCCGTCACCGCTGCCAGCCGATTCGGAGCCGCCCAGCAGGCCGCATCCGCTCGCGCCCATCAGCGCTCCGGCGGTAGCCGTTCCACCTGCGAGTTTGAGCAGACCTCTCCGCGACATAGCGCGACTGGCCAGGGTCATCGAGTCCTCCTTGCAACAGCACGACATGGGGCGCGCCGGGCGCTGCGTGAGCTTGGCTGGCTCGGCGCGGACAACCCCGAGTAGGGTCCGGCAGTTGCGTCTGTGCACTGTGGACTTGGCCACGACCTTCGTGGGAGGCGCCGGCGCTGGCCGGGCACACGCGCGATGGCCGTGACGGGTGGGGCGCAAAAAGGACTGTAAAGGTTTGAACTATCGGGTTACAACCAGGCGTAACTAACTATGGGTCACACGTTCGGCCCAGCTGTTGCCAAAGGCACTCTGAAGAGTGACGGTGACCCGTATTGGGGGCCTGACTTGTGACGCCGGGTTAAGTATAGTCTCGCCCGTCGAGGTGACCGGCCTCTGCTTCGGGGGAATGCACGTTGTGACCAGGGAGTGTGATGGCAAGCCCGGCTGACAGAGTCGGGGTCTGCGGAAACTCGATCGCCGAGGTGACGTGGACCCGCTCGTGGGAACCCGACGCGACCGCGTCGGTGCGCGGGCACATTCCCAGCACGATGATCTCCACTGCCACGGCACGGAAGGGCAGCTAGCCGTGGCGGTTCCGCACATGTCCGCCGCAGCGCAGGAAACAGGGATGCTCAACAACGACCCCGCGACCGCACCCGGCGCAGCCGATCCGGCTGCCGCCCGGACCAAGAAGTGGTGGCTGCGCAACTGGCGCCTCCGGTACAAGATGGCCGCCGTTCTGCTCGTGCCGACCCTGGCCGCGCTGGGCGTCGGTGGCGTTCGCATCTACGACGGTCTCAACAGCCAGTCGCAGATGCAGACCATCGTGGACCAGGTCGAGTTGGCGCAGCAGACCTCCAACCTCACCCATGAGCTGCAGCGCGAGCGGGACTTCGCGATCGTGCTCACCACCTCCAACGGCGGCAGCGCGGGCACCGACTACGAAGCTCAGGGGCGCCGGGTCGACGCGGCCGTCCAGCAGGTCCTCGCGTTCGACCCGCAGGTGGCCGGCTTCACCCCCGAGGTCCGCTTCGCCTTCCAGAGCGCCGAGCACCGCATCGGCAGCCTCGGAGCGCTGCGCGGCACCGTCAACGGCGGCTTCACCAGCCCGCAGACGATGATCGCCTACAACTCGGTGATCGACACCCTGCTGACGATCAACAACCAGGTCGCCAACTCCGCGGCCAACACCGCGACCGCGCAGACCGCCCGCGCGGCCGACTCCCTCGGCCAGGCCAAGGAGCAGCTCGCCCGGCAGCGCTCGATCCTGCTCAGCGCGTCGCTGCGGAACCAGTTCCTGACCGGTCAGCCCGACCAGATGCGCGCCGCCGACGCGCGCTACGAGGCGGCCTTCGGCGAGTTCGAGGCCGCGGCCACCCAGGAGCAGCGCGCACTGTTCGCCGAGCGGGTCGCCGGTGCGGCGGTCGACCGCAGCGAGCAGCTGGAGCAGAGCGCGCTGATCGCCTACGACAACGATCAGCAGAACCAGAACCTCGGCGTCTCCCCGGCGGACTGGGGACAGGAGTCCGGGCAGCGCACCGACCTCGTCCGCGAGGTCGAGTCCGACGTCCTCGACGACCTGCACTCCGACGCCGCCTCGCTGGCCGACTCCGCGACCTGGACGCTGATCCGCGACTCCGCCCTGGTGGCGCTGCTGCTGATCGTGGCCTTCGGCGTGGCGACCTTCATCGCCCGCTCGATGCTGCGACCGCTGCGGACCCTGCGCTACAGCGCCCTGGAGATCGCGCAGCAGAGCCTGCCGGACGCGATCAACCGGGTCACCGAGAACCCGGGCGCGTCGCACCAGACCACGGTGCCGACCGTGCCGGTCTACAGCGACGAGGAGATCGGGCAGGTCGCCCGCACCTTCGACGCGGTGCACCAGCAGGCGCTGCGGCTGGCCGTCGAGCAGGCCATGCTCCGCAACAACGTCAACGACCTGTTCGTCAACCTCGCCCGCCGGTCGCAGACCCTGGTGCAGCGGCAGCTGGCCCTGATCGACCGCCTGGAGCAGGACGAGCAGGACCCGGACCAGCTGTCCAGCCTCTTCGAGCTGGACCACCTGGCCACCCGCATGCGCCGGAACAACGAGAACCTGCTGATCCTCGGCGGCACCGACCTCACCCGGCGCACCATGCGACCGGTCCCGCTCAACGAGGTGCTCGGCGCAGCCGTCTCCGAGGTCGAGCAGTACGCCCGGGTCGCCGTGGTCGACGCCCCCGAGCTGGCCCTGCAGGGCCGCGTGGTCAACGACTTCGTGCACCTGGTCGCCGAGCTGCTGGAGAACGCCACGGTGTTCTCCAACCCGGACACCGAGGTCACGGTCCGCACCGCCTACCGCCGCCAGCAGCTGGTCATCGAGATCCGCGACCGCGGCGTGGGCATCGACGCCGGCGAGATCGACGAGATCAACGAGCGGCTCGTGCGGCCGCCCGAGATCGACGTCGCGGTCTCCCGCCGCATGGGTCTGTTCGTGGTCGGTCAGCTGGCCCGCAGGCACAACATCGAGGTCGAGCTCGGCAACAACGAGGGTCTGGAAGGCGGTGTCACGGCCACCGTCCGCCTCAGCGGCGAACTGGTCGTGCAGCTCACCCCGGACGGCCCGGTGCCGATGCCCGACATGCCGCGCACCATCCAGCCCGAGGAGCGCGGTCAGCTCGGCGAGACCGGTACCCAGCTGGGCCTGGCCGCGGCCTTCGGCGGTCGTGCCGCCGCGGGCAACAACGGTCAGCACCCGGGCCTGGACGCGCCGAACGGCCGCGCCGAGCTGCCGAGCCTGAGCAGTTCAGAGCCGCCGACCTCGTTCACCTCGATGAACCAGGCGGCGATGGACGCCGACGACGCCTCGTCGTTCAACGGCCACGGATTCGCCGACGAACCGGACGACTACGACTCGGAACTGCCGGCGCAGTACTCCGTCACGATGTCGTCCGGCGATTCGTTCGGAGCAACGAGCGTCCCCCAATGGGAGGATGACGGCCGGGCGCCCCACGACGAAGGTGTCGGGGCGGAAGCCTGGCCGGATATCGACCCGGGCTTCGACGGGCAGTGCGGTGCACCGTCGGAGACCTCGTCGACCGACCTGTTCCACAGCCCGTTCGAGGCGGAGAAGACCAAGAACTTCGCCCCGTCCCAGCCCTTCGGCGCCGACGAGCACCGGAACGGCTTCAGCGGTGGCGGCCTGAACGGGAGCGAGCCCGACAGCGGCTCCCTGAACGGCAGCGGCCTGAACGGCAGTGGAATCGGCGCGGCATTCGGTGGCGGACAAGAGGGCGCCCCAGGAAACGAAAGCCGGCCCGAGCCGGCGTCGGAGCCCTGGGAGTCCGAGGACGCATCCCTGCGGAGCACTCCCGGACTGGAGCACCCGGGCTTCGACGGCGGATCGCCGGCACGCGCCGACGACGAGCCGAGGGAGTCCTGGGACATGGACGATGCGCCCACTCAACGCCTGCCGATATACGAAGCCGTGCTCTCGCAGTGGTTCCGGGAGTCCGATGTCGAGGACTCGACCCCGGCCGCTGCCGACCCCAAGCCCGCCGAACCGGAAACCGCCGCGCCCTCGACCCCGTCGAGCTCCGCGCCGGAACCGGTCGTCGACGAAGTTCCGCGGACCACCACGCCCGACCCGGGCTGGGGGCAAGCGGATGTCGGTTGGAAAGCCGCCGAGGCCCTGCTGCAGACCCACGAGGTCCAGGAGACGACCGCGGCCGGACTTCCCAAGCGGGTCCCGAAGACCAACCTCGTGCCCGGCTCGGCAGCACCCCGATCCCCGCAGACGCCTCGCCGCAAGCCCGCCGCCCCGCGCTCGGCTGATGCCGTTCGCGGACGCATGGCGAACTTCCAGCAGGGCGTCCATCGGGGCAGGCATGCCAAGGCCGAACCGGTTTCCACCGAACTTCCCCGCTCGAATCCGAGCCGTCCCGAGGAGCAGGAGTGAACGGGTCCGTGCAGCAACCGATGAGCAGCAACAGCTTCAGTTGGCTGATCACCGACTTCGTGCGTCGGGTACCCGGCGTGGCGCACTCGGTGGTCGTGTCCGCGGATGGTCTGCTGCTGGCCGGTTCCCAGGGCTTGCCGCGTGACCGCGCCGAGCAGCTTTCCGCCGTCGCGTCAGGTCTGGTCAGCCTCACCCAAGGCGCAGCGCGCTGCTTCGAAGCAGGCGAGGTGACCCAGACCGTCGTCGAGATGGAGCAGGGCTACCTGTTCCTGATGTCGATCAGCGACGGTTCGTGCCTGGCCGTGCTCGCCGCGCCCAACGCCGACATCGGCCTGGTCGCCTACGAGATGACCCTGCTCGTCGAGCGGGTCGGTCGTCAGCTCACGCCTGAGCTGCGCGCGCAGCTGCAGGGCATGGGACGCCGGTGATTCCGGCTGGGAGAGCTGAGGGGAGCTGACCATGAACGCCGGTTCCGAGCCCAGCTGGGACGGTGACCTGTTCCGCCTCTACAACAAGCGGCTGAGCGCGGAGTCCTGGCAGGACGACTTCGTCGACGACACCCCGTCCGGACAGGGCGGTGACGCCATCGGCGGGTACGACCGCGCGCTGTTCGGGGGACCGGGCGCCGACCTGTTCGGGTCGGGCGGGTACGGCGACACCTCTTCGGGCGGGCAGAACAACGCCCAGCACGACGGTTGGGGCAAGCAGGATCCCCGCGCCGCTGCGGACAACTGGGGCTCCCAGGACCGCGGCACCCCGGCTCCGCGTCCGCGCCCGGACAGCGGCCCGCCGTCGGTGTCGATGCCGTCCATCTCGCAGTCGATGTCACCGATTTCCCAGTCCATGCCGTCGATTTCCGGCTCGATGCCGGCGATCCCGGCGATGGACGACATGGAAGCCGAGGACAGCGGGGGTTCACTCGTTCGGCCGTATGCCCGCACTCGGGGGCGCACCCGCACCGATTATGATCTTGCTATCGAGACGTTGGTAAGCACCAGCGAACGAGGTCGCAACCAGGCGACCCAATCCCGGCCCGAGCACCGCTCGATCTCCGAGCTGTGCCAGGAGGCCCGTTCGGTCGCCGAGGTCGCCGCTCACATGCGGCTGCCGCTCGGCGTGGTGCGGGTGCTGATCGGCGACATGGCCGACACCGGGCTGGTTCTGATTCATGACAGTGGCATGGTCGTCGGTGATCGGCCGTCCATGGAGTTCTTGGAGAGGGTGCTCAGTGGGCTTCGCAGGCTCTGATCCCCGGTCGCAGCAGCCGAGCAACCAGAAGACTTCGACGAAGATCGTGGTTGCCGGTGGTTTCGGCGTCGGGAAGACGACGTTCGTCGGTTCGGTCTCCGAGATCGTGCCGTTGACCACCGAAGCGGTGATGACCGAGGCCAGCGTCGGCGTCGACGACCTCACCGCCACGCCGGGCAAGGTCACCACGACCGTCGCGATGGACTTCGGCCGCGTCTCGCTCGACTCGGACCTGATCCTCTACCTGTTCGGCACGCCCGGCCAGCACCGGTTCTGGTTCATGTGGGACGACCTCGTGCGCGGCGCGATCGGCGCCGTCGTGCTCGTCGACACCCGGCGGCTGGCGGACGCGTTCGCCTCGATCGACTTCTTCGACGACCGGGGGCTGCCCTACATCGTCGCGGTCAACACCTTCGACGGCCTCACGCACCACCGCATGGAGGACGTTCGCGAGGCGCTGACCATCGCTGAGTCGGTCCCGATGATCACCGTGGACGCCCGCGACCGGGAGTCGACGAAGAAGGCGCTCATCACGCTCGTCGAACACGCGATGCGCCAACGCCTCGCGACTTCGCACTGAGAACTGCGCCGTGGTTGTTCTGCTTGGCGGCGCGAGCAGCGGAACCTGACACGCCTTCTGGGCTCCGGGCGCCACTCCTGATGTCTTCCGCTTGCCCCGGGGTGGACATCGGCGTCGCGGCGTCCTCGCCAGAAGACGTGTCACAACCGGCCGACTGAGTCCCACACCTGAAGCAGCGGTTGCGCCGCTCGGGTTTTCAGCGCCCTTCGCGTCAGTCCTCGACCAGGGCTACCGATGTGATGCGGTGCAGGGGGAAGTTGCCGAGTTCGTCGTTGGCCGCGTCGACGCCTTGGAGGACCCCTCCGCCGACGCTGACCGGGCGCACGACGTGCTGGCTCCGGACGCCGTGGGTGTCCACGAAACCCAGCCACACGCTGCGCTTCTCGGTCGCCGCGTCGCGCAGCAGCGCCAGGGTCGCCTCCGCGCTCGGGCGTCCGCGCTCGGGCACCACCGCGCGGCCCCGGCGGGCCGAACCGGCGATGTCGTTGGCGCGCAGCTGCGTCACCATCGATCCCAGCTGCTCGGCGCTGGGCACCGGCGGGCCGTAGGACGTGCGCTGCCGGCTCTTGCCGCGCGTGCGGCGCCCGCTCGCGCGCAGGTCCAGCACGTTGCCGTCGGGACCCTCGGCGACCGGCGCGAAACCGGCCGCGCGCAGCCCGTCCACCAGGTCCGCCAGCAGTAGCGGGCTGATCAGCACGGTCGGCGCGATGCGCCGCAGCTCCAGCTCCTCGCTCGCGGGAGTCGCCAGCACCTCGGCCAGCACCACCGGATCGTCGCAGCGCAGGAAGGCTGCTGCGGTTCCCGCCCGGAGCTTGCCGTGGCGGCGCGCCACGTCGTCGATCAGGTACGTCAGCGCCTGCGGGATGGGCGTTCTCGACCGGTCCCGGAACAGCGCGTGCAGGTCGTCGGCGGTGTAGCCGGCGTCCAGCGCCCGCCGCACGCTGCCCTCGCCGACCCGGTAGACGGTGGCGCTGCCCGCGGACTCGACGTCGGCGACGAGCTTCATCTCCGCCGCCAGATCCGGTTCCAGCCGTCCCGGCGCGACGACCGTCAGGTCCGCCTGCACCAGCACGTGGTCCAGCGGATCGGGCAGCACCTCGCGGAGCCGGTGGCCGGCCTCGGCGGGCCCGTCGAACAGCAGCGCGCGACCGGCGGTGGTCATCGCGTCCAGCGCGACGACGCCGAGCGCGGTCGCCTCGGACAGCGTCCAGCGCACCAGGTCGTCGCGCAGGCGACCGGCGTGCCGGGGCGCGCGCCAGGCCAGCACTCCTGCCACGTCGTCCGGGCGGGCGCCGCAGCCGCCGGGGAGATCGTCGAGGTAGTCGAGGATGCGGCGCCGGTCCTTCGGCGCCAGCGGACGGCTCAGCTCGTCCGACAGCGGCCCGATGAGCCGGTCCTTCTCGTCGCGCGCACCGGTCAGCCCCGGCAGCCGGGGCAGGTCCAGCCAGGCGGCGGCCAGCACGGCCCAGCGGTGCTCGACGGGGGAGGCCAGCCAGGTGTCGGAGGAGATCGTCGGCAGCCAGCGCGGTTCGGCGTCCTCGGTCCGGTCCAGCAGACCGGCCGCGACGGCCACCTCCACCAGCAGCGACATGTGCTGCTCGTCGACCTCCAGGGTCTTGGCGGTGCGGCGGACGTCGCGGATGCCGACGCCGCCCGAGCGCAGCACGTCCGGCGGATCGGTCTCCCACGCGAGCAGCAGTTCCTCGACGTGCCGCAGCAGTTCCAGCGCCGCGCCACCGGCGGTGCTGTCCACCCGCTCGCGGTCGGTCTGGGTGAGCTCCGGGGCGGGTTCCTCGGGTTCGATCCGGCCCATCGGCTGATCCCCGCGCACCGCGAGCGCCAGCTGCCGGGGCAGTTCCACGGTCTCGGTGTCGCGGCGCAGCAGCAGACCCCTGGCCAGCAAGCGCTGGACCGGGTTCGTCGCGCGTTCCAGCGGCACGTGCGCGGACGCGTCCTTGGTGCGGCCGATGGGGGAGCCGTCGGCGAGCTTGCCGACCAGCCGCCGCTCCTCCTCGTCCAGCTCCGCCAAGGCCGCCTTGGCGGTGACCTCGGTCAGGTCGTCGGCCGGTCGCCCCAAACCTCCGGGGAACGTCGGCAGCACCTCGCGAGCGGTGCCCGCGATCTCCAGCGAGTCGTCGTCGCCCCACACCAGCGCCAGGTCGCGCAGCGCGTTCGCGGTCCGGCGGACCCGCTGCGCGGTGACCTCGCTGCCCAGCAGGTCGGCCACGGAGTCCAGTCCGACGGGCTGCTTGTCGGCGTCCAGCAGGACCAGTGCCTCCATCACGCTCAGCGCGAAGGAGTCCAGCTCCTCGCAGGCGCGGGCGACCGATGATCGCTGCACGACCCGGGAGCCGAGCACGGACAGGTCGGCGGGCGGCGGCGTCGCCAGATCCGGGCGCGCGCGCAGCAGAGCGACGAGCTGCTCGTCGCCGCGGTCGCGGAGCCAATTCCCAACTGGAGGCATCACGCCCACGATACCCAGTGACCGCCCCCAGCTCCCCTTGCTC